>NZ_JBYCKN010000196.1:0-5833 GCF_057473405.1 Sulfobacillus sp. TH-112 | reverse complement strand
CGCATCCACTTCAGGAAAGGCTGTGGTCGTTCCATTAGCAATATAGCTGTCGTCGCCATTGTCGCTTCCAACACCGCCATTGTTCTGAGCAGCTAGAAATACCTGAGCATCGGCAACCGGATTACCAGCTGAATCCTCAACAGTGCCAGAAATGGTTACATCAGATCCAACACCAGGCTTATATCCAGTTGCTGGGGTCAAATTTCCGACCTGAGTGGCTATTCCCGGTTCAGAAAATGATAGATAGGTGCTTACTGCCGAGGTTGACGTTGGGCTGTTTTGTGGCGTCGCTGTAACTTCAACATAATCTGAGGAGTTAGGATTCGACGATTCAACGTAAACCGTTGCTTGACCCGAAGCATTGGTGTACACATACTGCGGCGTTGTGCCTAGACTACCGCCTGAGCTACTCGCGAAATATGCATCGGAACTGTTGTTACTGTTAAGCGAGAATTCGACTTCCGCGTTTGTCTGAGCAGCCCCGTTATAAGGTGGCAGTGTCACAGTAACCGGAACAGGCGTATTAACTGCGGCGGCGTACGTAGAAGTATCGCTTGATCCATATGGAGATATCCCAGCGGATCCGTTTGCAACGAACTCCAAGTATACTGTATTACTGGAAAGCGTGGCTCCATTAACTTGATATGGCGCTTGAGCCGTCACTGTGTACGGTTGGGTGGTCCCCGGACCGGTCAATGTCAAAGATGCTTGCCCTGAAGAATTGGTGTAGACTACGAAATCGCTGGCAGTCGAAGAATTGGTGTACGATACATCGACTCCATTGCTCGTAGCAGTAGGCTCGGCCGTCGGCACACCATTCGACTGAGATACAGCATACGTTATACCAACATCAGGAGCAGGGTTCCCCGACGAATCCATTAGGGTAGTCGACAACGTCATGGACGATCCATTCAACGAGGTTGCAGGACTGGCACTAGTTCCCGTACCGGAAGTAGCATTGGTGACCGAAATGTTAGTTAACGTCGGAACCGCAACACCAACAGTCGTGGTCGCCGTGTTCATGCTCATCGCAGCACCCTCAGGATCGTTCAAGGCCAAAGGAGACTTCGCATACGCGACGAATTCGTAGGCCCCCGTCTCACTTGGGGTGAAGGTGTAGCTAGACGAACCGTAGTTCCCGCTTTGCATCCACTGACCACTCGGCGTCTTATACCAGAACTGGTACTGCGCGTCATAGATATTCGAGGAGCTAGCGGTCACGGTGACGGGCTGGCCCGCCGTCAAGGTCGAAGGAGCACTCACGGTGATGGAAGTGTCTACAAAGACGCCATCCACAGCCTGTTGGCCATTGGCCTGCTCATTCGTTGCGGCTTTCCAGTCACCCTTAGGTGCAACATAAGCCGTGACTAAATAGTCGCCATCTTGCACGTTTTTCAACGTGAAGGTGTTCGAGGACGACCAGTTTTGCGCCATCATCCATTGACCATTGGGCTCTTCCACCCAGAACTGGTAATTGGGATTACTGACATTCGACGATGAAGCCGTGTACGTGACATTCGATCCTGCAGTCTGATTGACATCAGACGGACCGGTCAACATTACAGCCGGCTTAGATGCTGCCATAGCGCTTGCGACAGGAAGCGCACCCATTAATAACATGGACGACGCTAATGCAATTCCACCTGTTTTTGCTAGGCGACTTGTTTTCATCAAGTTTGATAAACCCCCTCTTTTGTCTTTCGACAAATCCTCGGTTCTATGGAACACGAGGCCAGGCCGTCAATCCTACATCAAGTTTCTCTTTATGCTCCTCACGTTTGGGCTTCTGGATCGGTCTCGGGCGCTGCGGTTGCTGTCCCTTCTGACTGGTCCATGCGTTGCAGGAAGTCCTCCAACGCCGCCGTCACTACGGCAATTTGGCTTTGCTGCGTTTCAAACGCATAATCCTCCAATTGCCGTTTAAGATCTGGAGGTAGCCGAATTTGAAACGTGACATAAGCTCGCGGTCGCTTGGGATAGGTCGGCAATAATGCTCCCCCCCTTGAGCCTCTCAATCATGGCTCCATTCCCTGCTATATCCGAAAGCCCATCACGTCTGGCCCGGGCGCTAAAGCCGGCACTCAGCACATCACACTCTACGATTCGAGAACCGCGGCATATTCTACCGGATGGCTTCCCAAGTACTGCCGTAAAGCTGAGGTAATGAGTGAGGTCTGACTCTCTTCGAGAGCTTCAGCGCAACGGGCCAGTTGCTCTTTCATCTCCGGCGTTAGCCGGGCCTGAAAAGCAATGTACGCACGTGGGTGCTGCCCGTAGCTAGTCATTCCTCTCCCCCTCTCTGCTTTGAGTCCAGGCGTGAAGGCTCCGCTACCATTCACAACAACATGCTTGCAAACTATGATTACATGGTTGATATCACTCATGCATGCTGTCATAGGAATAATACAACATTGCAGGGAATAAATCCTCGGGTTAGTAAACATTTCTTAAAATATTTTTTCCGGCAATCGACAGCAATCCGTGATTCGACGGCCAAAGCTAGACAAGCCAAGGAATTTGCGCCAATGTCATAGATACGATACGTCTTAGAAAATATGCAGAAAGCTTTTCGCTTCTTTTGAAGGTGGACTAAAATATGAGTTCTCTCCTCGAATGGTTCTGCCATGAAAGAAGCACATCCTGCCAAAACTTGTACTCTTGACCGTTTTCCATTCCCTCCTTATGATGGGAACACGTGTCAATCGATGCTCACTCGTGGAAAACGTTAGAGGAGGGACCGATAGTATGTTGTCACAAGAGATAAAACAGCGTGAGAGAACCAGAAGCAAATATTGGCTGGCCCCTATAGTGGTGCTAGGGTTAGGAGTCGTGGCCGCCGGTTGTGGTAGTCAGGCCAAGTCCGCCAGCCCATCGAAAACCAGCGCCAAGAAGACCTCGACACCAAAGACCTACAAGCAACCAGGCACAGGTAACCTCATAGAAGGGGCAACCCCCTATGCGGGCACAAAGAACCTTGATCACTATATTGCCGAGGCCAAAGCCTCACCGAAGTCGGTGAATGCCAACTATCACGCCGCGGTCGCGTCGTTTGTTAATGGAAAGTTCCCGCAGGCGGAGTCGTATTACAAGGCGGCCATTGCGCTTGATCCGACTAATGGAACATTGTGGAACAACCTCGGCAACATCTATAACTACACCTTAAAAGAGTATTCAACGGCATTGCCGGATTACCAGAAGGCTGTCAAATATTCTTCCACCAATCCTACCGACTGGTTAAACCTCATTAACTGTGAAACCAGTCTTAAGAACACCGCCGCTGCCAAAGGGGATGTGACAGAGGCATTGAAGGATGTTCCGAAAGACACCAGTAACCCCTATTACGAAGCCATCTATCAAATGGCACACCCCAAGACGACTACATCGACAGCTCCAAAGTCCTAGAAAACCATGTAATAAAGCGGCGGGCCATGGCGCTCGCCGCTTTATTACATCTCTGGGTGATCGCTAATTCTTAAACAGGGATGAGAGAAGGAGAGGCTCATCGCATCGCGCACGCTGCTTGTCCCCTCCGAGGTAGGATTCGAGCGCTTGTGCAATAATATGCGAGGGAGATTGGCCCGTTCGGGCCATGAGGTGCAGGACCCGCGCATGGAGATCGTGAGGGAGACGCACTTTCATCGCCTTAGACTCAATAGCATTCACATTCACCGTGCCTCAGCTCCTTTTTATTTCCACCACTGCTGAGCATCAATTCCTTAGTGATACCATAAGATTCGTCAAAATCAAAGTAAACATGGGGAGTTTGTCGCAAAAAAGTTCTTGACACTCTCGATGAATAGGGATGTAAATTCACTACGCCCTTGCCAATCCCGCCTCTAGTGCCATCTCTCAAGCCTTCGCGATGATGCTTTTATCCCCTCGTCATCACGAAGCACTACCTTTATATGACAACATCATTCAATAGAAAATCACGTCATTCCCTTGTGAGAGCCGATAGACGTCACAATGTGTAATTTTACCACCAATTCGAGCGACATGGTAGAATGAAATCCGACATCAACGCACCGATGCGGTGCATTACAGGGAGGCCATGACCATCGCCGAGGAACGGTTACGACCCAATACCCAGGACGATTCGGAACTACTATTTCACTGGCACCGCTATCAAGCGATTGAACAGGTGACCCAGGGCAAATCCCTCCTCGAAATTGGATTTGGGGATGGATACGGAGCGCACTATCTTTCGGCGTCGGCTCACAGTGTGATAGCCGTCGATATTGATGCCGACGCAGTCGACGAAGCCAAAGCACACTATGTGTCTCCCAATTTAGTCTATCAAGAGGCCTCCGGCCTTTCACTCCCCTTTCCTGACCACCATTTTGAGGTCGTCATCGCCTTTGAAGTGATTGAACATCTCGAACGGCAGGATCAAGAGCGCTTTTTACGTGAAGTACAACGCGTCCTTCGACCTGGGGGCCTTTTTGCCCTTAGCACACCGGATCATCATCGCACCGTGGAACTGGAAGCCAATAATCCCTGGCATATTGGGGAGGTTTCGGCTGAGGAGTTAAAGCACCTACTCGGACAATATTTCCCCCATGTCGATTTATATTATCAAGAACTGAGCGCCGCGAGCATTATGTGGAATCCTGACCACCTCTCGGAGGTCGGGTATGGCTATGCGTATTCGAGGACGGATGGACTCAGCCATCCAGCCCCTGTAGCTCTTACGAGCCACCTTCCCTTAGTGACCTTAGCCTCGGCGCAACCCATTACGGTCAATCTGAGCGGATTTTGCACTGATACGGAGCGCTCGCTCTTAGTCAAACTGTGGGACAAAGTCGGATCGCTAGAATATACATTGCATGAAGAACGCGCTCAGCATCACCAAGCGCTGAATGAACAACAACGGGTGATTGATGATCTGAGAGAAGAATGTATGAGTCTTTGGCGCGAGAGTCGCGCCATGGCAGAAGTCATTATGGGAGCCCATGAGGTGCAATCCGAATATGAAAAACTGATCGCCGAACGTCCCGCGCTAATCGAAGCGCAAGCGCAGTGGGAGTTCGTGTCGCATTCGAAAGCCTGGATTCGACTCACACGCTACTGGCACTGGCTCGATCACTCTACTCCGGGCCGACTAATTCTTTGGGCCAAGCGCCGCGGAAGGAAGGTTTAGCTGTTTCATGAAGATTTGGCTTATGACCACAGAATATCCGCCATATTTTGGCGGAGGTATTGCCACGTATGGACGCACCACGGTCGAGAGCTGGGTGAAACAACATCATGAAGTCACTGTCATTGTTCGCGACCCGGAATTAGAGGTGCCCCTACGAATTTCAGAAAAAGACGGCGTCCGTCTGGTACGATTTTCCGACGAGTACCCCGCTCCCCACCGCCGTGCCCTCACCGGTCCCGCCCTCATGAGTTATCTTTTTTCTGAGGTGGTTGCCCACCTCATTCGTCAGTCAGGTCCTCCCGATATTCTCGAAAGTCAAGACTATGTGGGCATCGCCTACTTTCTCTTGCAACGCAAACGGAGCTTAGAGGCGATTTTTCATTCCGTACCGGTCGTCATCACCATCCATGGTCCCAAGTTTATTGTCGACCAATATGAAGAGGTCCCCCTCTATCATCTCCCGGACTATTGGACTCGGATGATGGAAAAGTTCTCATTAATGGCCGCCGATCAAGTGGTGGCCCCAAGCCACTATGTGCTCGAGCAAATACAACACGAGCTGCCAAACCTTCACGCCCGCGTCATTCCTAATCCCTATGCTCTTCCCGGACCCGATCAAGTCATTGATCCACTCCCCACCTCCTCCATCTTATACTTCGGCCGGGTTCAGCGTCTTAAAGGCATCATGCCGCT
>NZ_JBYCKN010000195.1:0-17770 GCF_057473405.1 Sulfobacillus sp. TH-112 | reverse complement strand
CGTTCGACCCGCGATGAAACGCTTTGCCAATTTTCCCGGCCATTTCCGCCATGATCATGAGCCCTACTTGGACGTCGGGATCAGACATCACACGCATCATACCACCCAATCCTCCGGTACCTTTCTTATCCGCATCTTCAAGGACGCTACGCGCACTCTCAATCATTCCGCCACTTAGCGCTTTCATAGGTTGATCTAAGGCAAAATTAATCGCCTCGCGATTGATCATCGTGGCCAACAATGCTACTGCATCGCCCACTTGCGCGAGGATGCCGCTTTCATTCCATTCGACCACCATATGAAGAGCCCGTGTCAGTGCGTCGAGCGTGCCCTCAGGTATGCGCGATGTGCCGTCAACCGCATATTGCACCAAAACCTCGCCCATGGGTCCGTCTAATAGAGACTTCACCGTACTGGCTAAGTCGCCTAGATACTCCAGACCCTCCAATTGTTTAGAGGATAGCTCCATCACCACTTCACTCATGCGACCTCACTCCTTCCCCAAATTTTCAGCGAGGAAGTCCGCGGCTGGCATCCCCCAATCGGGCACTTTGCCTTTGGTGCGAAAGAACATGTCTTTGTACTGCATCTTCAAAAGATAGGGCACCCGGCCCATACGAAAAACTTCTCGCTTACCGCCGTACCAAGTGTTTGAACTGATATAGAAAGCCTGCCCGGCTCCCATGTCCCCAATGCAATTCACGATCGGGTCCATCGAATGATTGGCTTCGGCCGGTGAAATCGCGCCCAAGTCCCCAGCAATTTGATACGCCACCGCCTCAGACCCTAAGTGTGCCAGCATGCCAAGCTTTGGTACAGACACCGCTGCTGCATCACCGCATGCGAATACGTTACGATACGAAGGATTGCGCATCGTCATATCGGTGAGCACAAATCCCACGTCATCCGAAATGGGAAGATCTTTCAGAAACGGATGTGGGGTCCAGTCTGGGAAAATGATTTTCACTTCCGCGTCAAGACTCGGTCCCTCGGCGAATTCAATCCCGTCGGCGGTGATCTGACGAATGTCGTGCGTCTTATTGAGATAATGGAACCCCATGGCACTAGCCTTACCTAAGAGAGTTTTGACAATCCCCATTCCCGCATCTTCGGCAATCCATTCCGCCGGGGTAAACACTGTCACCTTATCGGGCCCACCCAAATGGTGCGTATTGAGCCAGGTCCCCACACTTAACGTCATTTCCACGGGGGGACCCTCACACGCAGCCTCCGCCATGGGCACGAGATCTTGGGTTCGCGTTCCTTGATGAAAGCGCGCCGAACCAATGGCGATCGGCCCGCCCTTATATTCATGATGTAAATAATGCCGCAAGCGATTGCCATAGAACGTGTCACTGACAGTATGCCCAAACTCCCCAAATCCCGGAATCTTGTCGTACGCCAATCGTGCTCCTAGGGCGACTACTAAGTAGTCATATTTGAGGGTCGTGAGAGCAGCGCCCGGCCGTTCCGAAGGCATCACATCAACCGTTTGCGACTCCACATCGATGCCGTGAACCTCACCGAGTACCAATGAGAGATGATCTTCTTGCATCGCCGGCAAAAGGGACATGATGAGCGTATCTTGCGGATTGCGATTCTCGAGCGCCTCCAGCCCGATATTAGGAACAAACAACAAATACGGTTTCTTGTCTACCAGTGTGATGTCTACCGTGTCACCAGCCAATTGGCGTATTTTTTGAGCAGCAGCTAGACCCGCAAAATTCGACCCCAATATGAGAACGTGCGGTTTCGCCATATGTAACCCCTCCTTAGTGAGTCTATCGAAAAAATCTCATCTCATTTAACGCTTGATACCTATATTTTTCGCAACCTATGTAGATTTTCTGACCATAAACAAAAAAGGCGCTACGAGCGCCTCTGTTGTTTGGTCATTGCGCCTGGCTAAAACGCGTTCTCGCCCAAAATCTCGCGGCCCATGATTAATGTATGGACTTCATACGTGCCTTCATAAGTGTCGACCGTCTCCAGGTTATTCATATGCCGAATGGGCGAATAGTCCACACTAATCCCATTGCCCCCCAAAAGTTCTCTCGCCATGCGCGCAACTTCAAGCGCCTGGCGTGCGTTGTCTCGTTTGGCCAATGACACTTGTGGATACCGCATGATGCCGCTCTCATATAGGTGCCCTAAGTGCAATGCTCGAAGTTGCATACTGACCACACGCGATGTCATATCCACGATGCGCTCCTGCACCATTTGTGTTGCTGCTATGGGGCGACCAAATGCCACACGGGTTTTGGCATAAGAAATGGACTCGTTGAGGCAATCCAAAGCCGCCCCCACCGTTCCGAAGGCGATGCCAAACCGCGCTTGTGTAAGACACCCCAATGGCGACCCCAATCCGTGGGATGCAGGTAAAAGCGCGTCTTCCCCTACTTCGACCTCATCCAAATACAATTCTGAAGTGACCGACATACGCATCGACGCTTTCGTATGAATAGCTCGGGCACTAAACCCCGGGGTATTTGTCGGTACAACAAACCCGCGGATTACGCCGGTTTCATCTTTAGCCCATATGATGGCAATGTGTGCCAGGTTTCCATTCGTTATCCACCGTTTGGAACCGCTAATAACAAACCCCTGGCCTTTCCGCTTGGCCACCGTATGCATCGAGGCCGGGTCGGATCCAGCATCAGGTTCAGTCAGACCAAAGCAGCCGATAATTTCGCCCTTGGCCATTTTAGGTAGGTACCGCGCCTTTTGCTGCTCGCTGCCATAGCGATAGATAGCATACATACCCAACCCACTTTGCACCGACGCGAACGAGCGCAGACCGGAATCCCCTCGCTCTAGCTCTTGCATCATCAAACCATAAGCTGTCCCGGTCACGCCCGCTCCACCGTATTCCTCGGGTAGTGTGGGCCCAAAAACACCTAGTTCTCCCAATCGCGGAATAAGGTGCATAGGAAAACTGCCTTCCTGCCACCACCCTCCCGCATAGGGTCGCACCTCTTGATCAACAAACCGGCGCACTGCATCTCGGATTTGAATTTCATCGGCACTCAGCTCTACGTCGATATCATAAAAATTGTCAATGTTACTCATGAACCTGGTCAGGCTCCTTTCCTGATGTCCTGATGGATTCCCAAAGAGTCATAATCTCGTCATGATGCTCGTCCAAGGTCGGTGGCGGAGACTTCATCGAGATCGGGCTATGCTGAAAATGCCAGGGCAGTTGCACTAGCGGAAGATCTGCTAGCCTCGCATGCCTCACGTGTTTCACCATGTCTTGTCCACGATGTGCTGCGTCTTCAAGAGCCTCCGGAATAGTTCTCACGGGTCCGCTCGGGATGCCCTCCGCTTCCAATAGCTGAACCCATTCTTGGACGGACTTTTCCTTCAGTACCGCTTGCAGGGTGTCTACCAATGCCTTACGATATCTGACGCGCGCGGGATTAGTGGCATACCGCGCATCTTGACACCACTCCGCATGTTGAAGTACTGCACACAAACGCCGAAACTGTCCATCATTCCCCACACCGATGGCCAGAAACCCATCGGCAGCCTGAAAGGTTTCATACGGGGCTAACTGCGGATGGGCGTTGCCATAACGTCCAGGCGCCTCACCAGTCATGAGATAACTCTGCGCCACGTTAGTCAACCACGCCATTTGCGATTCCCATAAAGACACTCCTACGTGGTCTCCCCGTCCGCTCAACTCCCGGCGATACAGTGCAGCCTCAATCCCTGATAGTAAAAAGAGACCCGTAGTAATGTCAGAAACCGCCAGACCAACTTTAAACGGTTCTCCACTGGGTGGACCGTTAAGCGACATGAGACCGGACCCAGCCTGAATCACAAAATCATACCCGGGACGGTCATCGCCGACCGGATAGCCCCGCACGCTCGCGGTGATGAGCCGCGGATTATCCCGCCTTAGGCTTTCAAGGGATAAATTCCAGTGTTCCAGCGTCCCCGGCTTGAAATTCTCTACGACGACATCCGCCCAGTGAAGCGCTAGGTCTCGAACCACTAACTGATGCGCGTCCTTGGATAGATCTAAAGCCAGCGAGCGTTTGTTGCGATTAATGGAGAGAAAATACGCGGACTCTCCCGAGACAAATGGAGGACCCCATTGCCGCGTCTCATCGCCCGACTTTTCGCGTTCGATCTTGATAACATCCGCCCCTAATTCACCTAAAGCCATGGTTGCGTAAGGTCCGGCCAGTACACGCGATAAGTCCAGTACGTTGACGCCCTCCAGGGGCCCTCCACTCTGCATTCTCGTCTCCCTAGTGCTGATGCACTTCGAGCAATGTCCGCTCCAAGATATCTAAGGCTTCATCCAATACCTCTAGGGGGGTATTCAATGGTGCTAAGAACCGCATCACATTCCCATAGATCCCCGCCTTGAGCATCAATACCCCGCGGGAAATGAGTAGTTTCAGCGCCCGATCGGTAGCCTCCGCCGCTGGTTCTTTGCCGTCTTGACTCTTCACCAGTTCGATAGCAACCATGGCACCCAATCCGCGAACGTCGCCAATGAGCGGATTCTTCTTTTGCATCTCTTTAAGACGCGTCTGTAAATGCTCGCCTTGGCGTTGAGCTTGCTCCAATAGATGCTCTTCCTCAAACGCGTCGAGCACCGCATTGCCTGCAGCAGTGCCTAGCGGATTGCCGACGTAGGTACCCCCAATTTGTGAATCATCTGGCCCATCCATCACCTCGGGACGGCCCATCACGCCGGATAGAGGAATCCCATCCGCAATCGACTTCGCCATCGTCAGAAGATCTGGGCGAATTCCGGCCTGTTCTGTCGCAAAAAAGGTTCCCGTGCGTCCAAACCCGGTTTGCACCTCATCGACAATCAGCAATACCCCATGCTTTTCCGTAAACTTACGCAACCAAGGAAGGAAGTTACTCGGCGGCACCACAAATCCGCCTTCACCCTGAACGGGCTCAACAATAACGGCCGCCAGGTCCTCGGGCGCAACCTGCAATAGCAACGCCTTTTCGATATTGGCATAGCATTTATCATCGCAGACGTGATTCGGCGCACCGCCCGAGAATTCACAGCGATAAGGATACGGATAGGGAGCACGATATACTTCAGGAGCGAAGGGTCCCATGCCCGCCTTATATGGATGAACTTTGCTGGTCAGCGTCATCGCCATCAGCGTCCGGCCATGAAATGCCCTTTCAAAAGACAAGATACCCGTGCGACCCGTATAGGTGCGGGCGATCTTGACTGCGTTTTCCACTGCTTCAGCACCGGAATTGAAAAAGACGCTGGTCGCAGGACCCCCACCAGGAAAGTGAGCATTCAAGCGTTCCGCTAACTGCACATAGCTCTCATAGGGAATCATCGTGAAATCGGTGTGTAAAAACCGATCCACTTGTTCGTGCAATGCCTTTTTTACACGGTCATTGGTGTGTCCCACGTTCAACACACCAACCCCTCCCGTCAGGTCGATAAAGGTGTTGCCATCAATGTCCGTCAAGAGACTGCCATGGGCCTTGTCTACTACGACCGGAGCAAACGGCGCCACGGATCGCGGTGTGGCCTTATCAATGCGCTCCAAAACACTCTTGCTCTTCGGCCCTGGTACTTCCG
Organism: Sulfobacillus sp. TH-112; assembly: GCF_057473405.1. Classification (NCBI taxonomy): domain Bacteria; kingdom Bacillati; phylum Bacillota; class Clostridia; order Eubacteriales; family Clostridiales Family XVII. Incertae Sedis; genus Sulfobacillus; species Sulfobacillus sp. TH-112. The sequence continues at coordinate 12,192 of NZ_JBYCKN010000195.1, read as the reverse complement.
TCTTCAATGCAATATATTTTGTCTGCGTCGCCATAGTATCCTCCTTATATCACTCATCTTCAGATTCGATATCCAAGTCACCCGCACCAGGAGCTTCCCCCATTTTTTACCCCAAGGGAAGAATAGCCCACGCCGGCGGTTTAGGCGTCAATCTGGGCCCTTTGTAATCGTCCACTAAAATCGACATAGACCGCTTTCCACTCGGAAAAGAAGTCCAGCGCTGCTGTGCCTGCTTCCCGGTGACCGTTGCCAGTGCCACGGGTGCCTCCAAACGGCAGATGAATTTCCGCTCCTGTCGTTCCCGCATTAATATACACAATCCCTGTCGCTAAATCTCGGATGGCCTGAAACACACGATTCACATCTTGGCTAAAGATGGAGGAAGATAGGCCGTACGTGACCTGGTTATTGACCTGAATGGCTTCGTCGAGATCTTTAACCCGAATCATCGACAGCACCGGTCCAAAAATCTCTTCAGTGGCAATTCTCATATCGGGCGTCACTTCGGTAAATAAGGTTGGCGGGTAATAGTGCCCGGACTGGAGTGTCGCATCATCGGGTAACTGCCCACCCAATTCTAACCTCGCACCCTCACTTGTGCCTATTCCAATGTATCCGTGCACCTTTTCGACCGCTTTCTGGCTAATCAGCGGGCCGACATCTGTCTCGTTATCGAGACCATGCCCAACTTTCAACGTCGCCATCCGCGCTATGAGACGCTCTTTGAGCTCGTCATAGACTCCTTCTTGAACGATGAGGCGTGAACATGCGGTGCATCGTTGTCCAGTAGTCCCAAAAGCGCTCCACAAAATCCCGTCAACCGCCAAGTCCAGGTTCGCATCATCCATCACGATAATGGCGTTCTTTCCGCCCAGTTCCAACGAGACGCGCTTCAAGCCCTCGCCCGCCACTTTCGCGACATGTCGCCCGGTTTGGTTGGACCCAGTGAACGAAATCAAATTGACTCGGGGGTCTTGCAACAACACTTCGCCAACCTCCGGGCCCGTCCCAAACACTAAGTTGACAACTCCTTTAGGGACACCCGCTTCCGCTAGAATGTTCACCAATTCATACGCTAACTGAGGAGTTTCACTGGCTGGTTTAAACACCACCGTATTGCCGCAAACCAGAGCAGGAAATATTTTCCATGTTGGGATGGCCATCGGAAAGTTCCACGGAGTAATAATTCCCGCCACACCGATCGCATCTCGCGTCGCCATCGCAAACTTATCCGGCAATTCCGATGGCGTGGTATAGCCAAAACTGCGGCGCCCTTCTCCCGCCATATAAAAGGCCATGTCAATGCCTTCTTGAACGTCTCCGGCCGCCTCTTGGTAGACCTTTCCCATCTCCCGAGTCATCTTTTCCGCTAACTCGTGCTTTCGATCTTTGAGAATTTGTCCGACAGTATAAAGAATTTCTCCGCGCTTTGGTGCTGGCACCAAGCGCCAGGTTTTAAACGCTTCATGGGCCGCTTCAATGGCCCGCTCGGCATCCTTCTTACTGGACAGAGGAACCTCGGCAATCACTTCACCGTTACCGGGGTCAATATCTGGTTCATACTGACCATTTTCCGGTTCAACCCACTGGCCACCTATGTAATTTTTTAATCTCACCGTCATCCTCCTTCGCGTGTGAAGCACAATGAGTAGTACGGCAGTCATACCCCCCTTAGGCGACGCCAATCCCACAACATCATGTCCACTCTTAGTCACGAGACCCAAAATCTAGTATAGCGTCGTCGCTGAAAAATTGCCATGATCAACCCTGCGGCGCGGATATCCTCTCAAGGCTTAGAACAACCTACTCAGACCACATCGCTTCTTTAGGAGGGAACAACATGGGCAAAAGCCGCTCGCGATCCTGGACTATGGTTCTCACTCTCTTGGTCTTGACTGGATGCGGAGGATTTTCAGGTCGGTTACCCGTCGGCTTCACTAGCCGTTTTGCCCACCGTCCTCTCTATCTTGGAAAGATAGCGGCCCACCGCAGCGCCGTGATCGCTTCCTCTCCTTACGTCGTGAACTACCCGCCCGCTCATCGCATGATCGCGACCATCTCTCTTCTCCCCGCCGTATCCGGGTCACTGTACCTCATCAACGGCCGTTATGTAGGTTCCTCCACTTTGCTCATTCCCCTTGGATGGCATGTCACCATGCACGCAGTGAATAACAGCACTCGCCCTTTACGATTGGCCGTGTTAGGCCCAAATCGTCAAGTGATCAAGAAAATCGGGCCTGTCGCACCCCACAAAAGCCAATCCGTGAGTTGGACAGCGCCCCACCATCCCCAAAGTGATACCTTCGTCTGGTTCGTATCCTCTACCGCCAATCCTATTGCTGGCCTGCCGATACAGGTTGAGAGCCGATCCTATGGTAAATTTAGTTGACCCCAGTTAAATAGGTTTCAATGCTACTCTTAGTCAATCGTCCTTGGCCGATCCGGGCTACCGCCGCCCCGGTCGCGAAAAACTCCAAGTTGTAGGCGGGCACTTCCGCAACCCCCTCGCCTCCATAAGGAAAGAAGGTGCCATCAATGGTAATGCCGTTGCCCATCATATTGAACCCACCCCAGCTATTGCCGTATCCCGCGTAGATCCTTAGTTCCGTTTCCTCGATGGCTGTGGTAATGTTCACACCCACAATGCCATCCACCCGTTGGCCATTTTTCGCATCGCGTGCCATTTGTTGCAGTGCGTAACGACGCGTGTCCGAGAATCGCTGCGTCACCGAGGTTAACTCCTGATTCTGATAATTCCACATAGAATTAATAGAGCGCGTCCGATATCCTACCGGCATACAATGCCAATAGTATCCTAAGCAATAATTGACTGGAATAAATCCTATCGTCAACAGCTTATAGAATTCCTCGCCGCTCAGCGGGCTGACCAGAATTGTCTTTCCCGGACGGAGTCCGTCAAAGCGAACGGCCGTACCTATGACGCTACATTCAATCACCGTCTGGTTTCGAGAAAATTTAAACTGCGCATCGACAATCGCATGCGCGTCCGCCAGTCGGGCCTCTTGCGACATCCGGTCAATGGCATCTTGTTTCGCGCGATAATACGCATGCACAAGATTGGTCGCGTCATAATTGCCATCCAGATAGATACGCCCGCTAGTGTCTGTTGCCGCTTGGAAGTAACAGCTACCGGCCACTTGCACCAAGGGGGTCATGTGAATTTCATCCGCTAGATAGAGGTCATTAATGTCCAGCGTACTCATCCACGGCAGTTCCTTCTGAACGGTCTTTTTGACTCTCTCCTGCGCGGCAAGAGGAATACTTCCCCGTTCCAGCAACTCGCGATCGCGCAACATCTGTTGCTCCGATTCAGCGTTGTACTGCCGAAAGGTTTTTTGCAGGGCTTGACTCAATTCCACTTCTTTCTCGTCGGGTACCTGCGGTTGATTTTTCCGGAACCATGGCATCGTCTTCCCCTCTTTCTTACGACGTCAGTCGTTTAACGGCAATACTAAGCTAGGCGAAGACAACTGCGACTCTTGGAATCGCTTAACGGCTGTACCCACCGCGAAGAATTCAATAACGTGTGCACCCCATTGGTGACTACTCTCATGCAAGTTGACACCCACAATGCCCTCTGCCTGTAATTCGGACGCTTCCAGTTGCATACGCTCCATCGCTAGCTCACGGGCGTCGTACAATCCCTGAGTATAGATAGTCATTTCCTGATTCTGTCCCACCTGACGCAAGGTCTGCATCATACCTTGATGGGCTATGTGATAGACGCACGATCCAAGAACCAAGCTGACCGGGCGATAACCCGTTTTCATTAACGTCCAGAAATCCTGCCCGGAGAGATCCGAGGTAAACGGTTTGTTCTTAATGGTGCGATGGCTGCTACCATCTTTGGAACGGACCGCTGTTCCAATGGCAATAAATTCTGCCAGATGCTGTCCCCACTCCGCGTGGCGCACTTCGAGACGGACACCAATGATTCCGTCCGCCTTTAACGCATCCGCTTCTTCTTCCATGCGGCTCATAGCCAGCTCACGCGCGTTATACATGGCCTGCGAAAGCACCGTCATTTCCTGATTTTTTGACCAAGCAGACTGCTGATATCCGATATGGTAAATGGACGACCCCATCACCATGCCTAGGGGTTCAAAGCCGGCCTCATCCACCAACACAAATTCATTGACGGTGAGATCAGACGTGAACACATAATGCCCCGATTCGCGATCTAGTCGCTCCAGGGCGTCCTTTGGGATATCTTTGTATTCGTTTTCGATGAGATTCCCCTCCTCCAACAGACTCCATCATTGAGATCTTCTGCCAAGCTCTCACTACTCCTACGTCCTTAGCATAACAAGGCTCTCTCAGGTTGGAAAGCATTAGTTCCAATCTAAAGGAACGCGTTGCCCATAACGAGGCACTAGAACCGTTACTCCAGCCTTATAGGCTAGGTGCACCGTTTGGCCCACATCGCCCAAATTTTCTGGATAGGTTTCAAAATGCATAGGCACCAGAAACTCCGCTCCGACCGCCTTGGTCAATAATACGGCGTCCTCAGGATTCATGTTGCCTACTAAGTCTTGTTGCTCCCGGAAGTACCCTCGCCCATTAATGGGTAACAACATCGCCGTAATGTGGTAGGGCAATAAGGCGTCGACCAGTCCGTCATATACCAACGTATCACCACTATGGTAGACTGCGTACGCTCCCATTTTAAACACATATCCTAGAAAGCGGCCCATCGGTTGCCCAAAATGATAGCCCTCTCCGTGATGAACGGCATGCTGACTCAAAATGGAAACTACCGTGATATCTCCATAGACGAGAGGGATTCCTGGATGCGCCCCGATCACGTTCGTGAGGCCGTGACTTATCGTGTCGCTCGCAAGCGGTGCCGGCACTATCACCTCAACATGAGGATGCTGTGCTTGCAGTTGTCGCAAGGTGGCTATATCAAGGTGGTCGCTATGCTCATGGGTCGCAAACGCCGCATCAAGGTGACCGATTCCGTCAATATCGACCGACGGCTGACGAAGGCGCGGATCGTTCCGAAGGAACAGGTCCACGCCTAGGTTAGCCAACGGGCTATGTAGCAAGAAGCTTGACTGTCCTACCCACGTTAACCCATAGCTCATTGGGGCAGTTCACCAAGCCACCACGAATGCGCCTCCACCCGATGACGCTCCGACCCGATAACCGCATCAATCGAAGATTGCCCATGATTCATCACCAACACATGCCCATCGCGCGAAACGGCCGCTTGTCCTCCGATTCCCTCTAGGCGAACCCGCGGACTGAGATCGACACTCGTAAAATACGCTCGATACAGATCATCTAACCCCTCAACAGGCCCGGTACCGTGGGTGGCCTCCAATCCCACACTATTCGTGGTAATCGTCCCGCGTCCGTGGTGCCGTCGAAAAATGCGGGGTAGCCCATCGCTATCGCGCGCGAGGGTCGTCGCGCCACTTTCGCGCAACGTCACCGACGGTACGTCGCCTGACGCAGAAAACTCTATCCGTGTCCCATCCTCCCAGACGAGACACCCAGTCTCCTCGTGAAATTCCTGAACATTATAGAGTCCATCACGTTCAACGCCCAACATCGCCGGTAAATCAGGAAACCAGTAGGTATAGGAATAGGCGATATAGAGATGCCCACCTTCGCTCACCCAATCGAACAAGCGTCTCCTCAAGGGCTCACCAATGCGGGGTGCAACCAGAAACAACACCTGATATCGATTCAGTACCTCAAGAGACGGCACGCGATCTTCAAATCCCACTTCTGGAGGGAGAGGCTCTCGAATCACACCAGGGTTATATCCGAGTCCCGCCATTGTCCGCAGCATTCGAGTTGCCACGGTTGTCATAAGTTCCCGCTCTGGCCCACGCTCAAACGGAATCATTCCTGTTTGCAAAGCGGGCACCACGATCCCCACGGCGTCTTTTTCGACCGTGCCAAACTGACTTTGTATGGCCCGCAAATCTTGCATAACCTGCCCGGTCGGCTTTTTCTTGCCATCAACGGTAAATAGCCCAAATTTCAGTTCGAAGGGATGATGTGAATAAGGGAGGGTTAGCGGCAGGTCGAAATCGGTTAAACACCACGCCCACGCCCCCACTGCCCCGGCCATCAAGGCGCCAGCAACTTGCGAACGATAAAAGTCGGCTTGAGCTTCATGCGGTCCAAAACCATCGGTGGTCCCAAATTCTTCTAGCAATACCGGTCGCGACCCTTCTCCCATAGCGCAATGCACATACGATGCCATGGCCACTTCCAACGGATCAGATGCTTCCGGATACACATGCGGGCCCACAATATCGACCGATTTTTCCAGCAACTGCACTTGAATTCCCGTATCGGCCCCCAACGCATTCCAAAGTCCATCACCCAACGTAATCGGCCGCGACTGTGAATCCTCCTCGCGTACCGCTTTCGTCATGCGCTCAATCCATGCCTTGAAAATGGGTGGCGTGGTCTTCCCTGCATAGAGTGGCCATTCATTCGTGAGCACCCATCCTGCCACCGACGGCATCCTGGAAAGGCGTGACACTGAACGACGGATAAAAGCCTCTTCATGTTCCACCATAAACGGATCGTGCCACAAGTCCCGGCCATCTCGCCACACCGGGTCCCAATTACGACCCGACATATGTCCGACCAAGAGCGTCGGGAAGGTCTTCAACTGATTCTCATTACACAAATCCAGAAATTCCGCCACCCGATCCCATAACTCCAGGCTATCGACGCCGGGATGGGGTTCAAAGTCCGGCCAATACAAAAAGATACGTAGCGTGTCTAACCCAATGGAGCGGGCCATGGTCAGCTCTTCTTGAATCGCTTCGCGATCAAAATGAGTCCACATCCTAGGGCCACCCTGTCGACTCCAATAATTTGCCCCTAAAGTGAATTCAGACATAGTCTACCTCCGAATCCGTTTAATGATTTTGCCAGCGAATCAGGTCGCGATACCAAAGACCACTATCTTTTATGGTACGCTTTTGGGTAGCGTAATCCACATAGGTGAGGCCGAATCGTTTGGAATACCCGAACGACCATTCAAAATTATCCATTAGCGACCATAGATAATAGCCTTTGAGGGTACCCCCTTCTTCGAGGAACTGATGTGCTCGGGCCAGGTGCTGCTCGACAAATGTCCTGCGCGCCTCATCATGTACGGCACCATCTGAACTCACTTGATCAGGGTATGCGGCCCCATTTTCTGTGATATAAATCGGCAACTTGGTATATTCGTCATTAATCCGCTTTAACAAACGGTACAGTGAATCGGGATGAACCTCCCAGCCCATATCGGTGATGCGACTCGGATCGGGGGGGACATGTCCCAAGCTTAAAAACCCATCGGGCGGCACGTCATATACGACGGCGCGGGTGTAATAATTTACCCCCAAGAAGTCGATCGGGGAATGAATCACCGCCAAATCATCCGACTTCATAAATCCGTAGTCTTGCACATATGGCAAAAACAATTCCTTCATATCCTCTGGATAGAAACCCTTAAAGATAGGATCGAGAAACCAGCGGTTAGAAAATCCATCCCCTCGCCACGCTGCGCCTCGATCTTCCTCGCTACTGGTCCGAGGGTCGGTCACATTGAGATTTAGCGTGATGCCAATCTCGCCGTTGAGTCCCATTCCCCGATACCCGCGTACCACTTGTCCATGCGACAGCAAAATATGATGCGACGCCAGTACCGCCTCACGCCAATCCCGATGCCCAGGCGCATGTTCGCCAATCCCATAGCTTAAAAACGATGAGCACCACGGCTCGTTGTGAGTAATCCATTGGCCAATACGATCTCCGAAATTGCGAAATAACAACTCCGCATAATCAGAAAAATATCCCACCACATCCCGATTGGCCCAGCCCCCGCGGTCTGCCAACCACTGCGGCAAGTCCCAATGATAGATGGTCGCGGCTGGACTAATGCCGTGTTTTTCCAACTCATCTAACAGGCGCCGATAAAAATCCAAGCCTTTCTGGTTTACTTGACGCTCTTCGGTGAGAACGCGCGGCCATGCAAACGAAAACCGATACGAGGACACTCCTAAAGAGGCCATTAGCGCGATATCGTCCGGATACCGATGGTAGTGGTCACACGCCACATCCCCACTATCCCCTTGAAAGGTTTTGCCAGGGGTATGAGCAAAAGTATCCCAATGAGAAGGAATACGTCCATCCTCAAAGGCAGCTCCCTCAATTTGATACGAGGCGGTCGCAACGCCAAAGGTAAAGTCTTTGGGAAATTGCATCACATTCGACATGATGTCACTCCTTTATGATAGTGGTCTCACTTTAACTCAACGTGGTAATTTCAGCAGGATGATAACAGGCCACGAAATGCCCTGGGGCCACTTCTTCGGTCGGCGGCATGGTCGTCTCGCACTCTTCACTAGCATAGAGACAACGCCCCGCAAAAGGGCACCCACGCCGACTCTCGCTTAGATCGGGCAACTCGTTAGCCCGTTCCGGAAGAGGCCCTTTCATCTCACTACCGGGAGTCGCTGCCAGCAAAAGCTGGGTATAGGGATGAAGCGGATTGCGGATTAATTCTCGAGAGGACGCGGTCTCCATAACCTTTCCTGCATAGAGCACCATAATGCGATCTCCAAAGTATCGAGCTGATGCCAAGTCATGAGTAATATATAAGAATGACAAGTGGAATTCGCTCTTCAACTCATTCATTAATTTCAAAATTCCCGCACGGATGGACACATCAAGCATCGAAATCGGTTCATCGGCGACCAGAAACCGTGGTTGCACCGCCAGTGAGCGCGCAATTGCAAGCCGTTGTCTCTGACCTCCAGAGAGCTCATGGGGATACTTCTGACGGGTTTCATCCACCGGGGTCAGTCCAACACGGTTCAAAAGCTCATCGATCACCGCATTGACTTGTTCTTTGGTCCCGCCGCGATGACGACGAATGGGATAGATAAGATGGTTTTCGACCGTTTTCACGGGATTCAGCGAGCCAAAAGGGTCTTGAAATATCATTTGCGCTTGGCGACGATAATTCACGAGCGCTGCGCCCCTAATATGAGTGACATCCTCGCCGTTGACGTGAATCTCTCCTTGGCTAGGCTCTAAAATTCGCAGCAAGGCCCGGCCTATAGTAGTTTTCCCACTGCCGGACTCGCCTACTAGCGCCAGCACTTCCCCCTTTTGAATGTGAAACGACACCTGGTCCACGGGGCGAATCCACTGGCCTCCACGTAAGCGAAAGCGCACCACCATGTCTTTGACGTTCACTAAGTCCGCACTTCCGGCTGCACTTTCACGAAGAGACATGGTGGAACTCTCCTTTCAAACTGGTGTCAAAAGCATGGCAGGCCACCAAACGTGACCCCACAGCGATCGGCTCAGGCCGTTTTTCTTGGCAAATCCTCTCCGCCATCGGACATCGTGGATGATAGGCACAACCCGTGGGTAAGTCCACCAAGTTGGGCGGATGCCCTGGTATGCCCTCGATTTCCACATCCTCATGGGTTAGTCGCGGAATCGCCCTCATCAAGCCTAACGTATACGGATGGTGATTCTCCTCCACCACATTAAGTCCCTGGCTTTCCGTCATCTCTACGATGCGTCCCGCATACATAATCGCCACCCGCGACGCCAATTCTGCGACCAAACTAAAGTCATGACTAATAAACAGGACGGCAAAGTGACGCTCGCGCTGCAATTCTTGAATTTGCTCTAGAATCGAGCGTTGGACTACCACATCCAGCGCAGTGGTGGGCTCGTCCATGATAACCAGTGACGGTTCGAGCGCTAATGCAATCGCAATCACAATCCGTTGCTTCATCCCGCCGGACAACTCGTGAGGATAGCTCTTCGCATACTTGCGTGCAATGCGCACCATGTCTAGCAGTGCGTACGAACGCTCCAGAGCTTCGTTGCGGGTCATTTGGCGCCGGTGTGCCGAAAAGACATCTATCATTTGCTGCTCCACCGTCATGACGGGATTTAACACGGTCATCGCACTCTGAAAGACCATGGACATCGAACTCCAGCGAAACTGCCGCAACTCCTGACGATCCATGGCATAAATGTCGCGGCCATTCACCAAAATTTGGCCATGGGTTAAATGCGCCGTCCCTTTTAAAAGCCGCATAATGCCGGTCGCTAACGTCGACTTCCCACTCCCTGACTCGCCCACAAGACCGACAATATTGTCCTTTTCCAGCTTCAAGTTGACATGGGAGACCGCTTGTACCGATCCGGCAGCCGACTCATAGGCGATAGAGACGTCGCGCACCTCGAGCACAATCTCTCCGGACGGGGGGCTGTCAGCGAACCGTTCAGTGTTATCAAATGTCACTTCATCCATGCTTCGCCCCCCTTTGCTTGACGCGGGGTAAATCCCGCAACCGAGGATTGGTCAGTTGGTCGATGGCATAGTTCATCAGCACCAAGCTGAGACCAACTAACGCGATACCCAAGCCCGGCGGGATAAACCACCACCATCCCCCAGTCAGAATCGCGTCCCCCTGCGACGCCCAGTACAACATGGTTCCCCATGACACGGAAGACACATTTTCTAAGCCTAAAAACGCCAAACCGGATTCCGCTAAAATGGCCGCAAGACAAGCATACATGATGTTCGAGGCAATGATCGAGGTCATATTGGGCATGATTTCTGTCACCATAATGCGTAAGTCGGATGCCCCAGACAACTTCGCTGCGGTCACAAAATCTCGCCGCGCAAAGCTCATGGTCTGCGCCCGAAATACGCGTGCCCCCCATGCCCATCCCGTGAGTCCAATAATCAACCCATTGAAGATTGGTGAACTTTGATGGACATAAGCCTCAATCAAAATTAACAACGCGAGACCGGGCAGAACCAAAAAGATGTTGCTGAGGAAATTCAAGATGGTGTCAATCCATCCCCCTTGATAGCCAGCTGTCACCCCAATTAAGAGGCTCAATCCCGTCGCTAAAAGGCCGGCACCCACGCCCACTATGAGCGTGGTACGCGCGCCATAGATGAACTGAGAAAAAACGTCTTGCCCTTGAGCGGTGGTCCCAAAAAGATGCTGCGCACTCGGCAACAGGTTCGGCGCAAACTGCGTCGACGTGGCGCTATACGGGGCAATCAAAGGCGCAAAAATCGCAATCAGGGCAAAGAACAAAAACAAGCAGACTCCCACCGCCGACTTTTTATTCGAGAACATGACGCGCGCCACGCGGCCCAGTCCAGACGGGCGGGTCCGGCGAGCGGGTCCAGGAGGTGCAGAAGGACTAGCCATCGTTGGTTCATAAGACGCATCCATTGCCATTACATGCCACCTCCTGTGCGCACCCGAGGATCAAGGCGAACATACAAAATGTCCACAAACAAATTGACGACTAATACCGACACAGCAATAATTAAAAACGCTGACTGAATCAGTGGCAAGTCCTGTGAAAGCACGGCGTTAGTCAACTGAAACCCGATGCCGGGATACGAAAAAACTTCTTCCGTCAAAATGGACCCACTCACAATGAGGCCCATGGCTAACGCAAAACTAGTCACTTGCGGTAAAATGGCGTTACGCGCAGCATAGCTACTCATCAAACGCCAATCGGAAACGCCCTTGGCTTCCGCAAACACCACGTAATCTTCGCCTAAAGTATTAATCATGTTGTTGCGCATGCCGATAATCCAACCGCTGACCGATCCCAAAAATACCGTCACTGCCGGCAACACCGCATGACCCAACACACTAGAGATAAACGGTCCATTGAATCCCGGCGTAACCGATGTCGAATAGGCATGGCCTAGAGGGAACCAGTGCACGACAAACGCAAAGACAAACAATAAAATCGTACCCGTCCAAAAATAGGGCATGGCCTGTAAAAACATCGTTGTTACTGGTAGCGTGTTATCTAGTAATCCTCCGCGACGCCAGGCAATATAAATGCCGAGCACGGTGCCGACCATTACCGCAATCAAGGTGGCACTGCCGACCATGCCAATGGTCCACGGTAAGCTATGAGCGATAACCGTTTTGACCGGTGTCGGGTAATAGGTATAAGACAGCCCCCAGTGAAAAGTGACCATATTCTTCAAGTAGGTCAAGTACTGTAGATAGAGCGGTTGGTGCGAAAAACCAAACTGCAGTTCCAATGCATGCAGGGCTCCAGGCCCAAGAGACCCCTGAAACTTTGCAAACATGGCTAAGGCAGGATTACCGGGAAGCATTCGAGGTAAAGCAAAAT
>NZ_JBYCKN010000194.1:0-13804 GCF_057473405.1 Sulfobacillus sp. TH-112 | reverse complement strand
TGGAAATTACACTTATTAACCCTCATTCTGTGAAAAGAGTGCCTCCCATAAATTTAAGAAATTTTGCAGTGATGCTACCCGTAACGTGATATCCTCTTTCCACTCCTTGAGTCTGGCTTCGCCTTGGGATCCAAGTTTATATATTCGTACGGGTGCGCCAGTATCTTCAGTCACCCAACTACTTTCCAGTACATGGTCGGCTTCCAGATTTCTTAACATCCGATATACGTGGCCGTCATCAATGGTCCATGCTTCTGGCAACAGATCTTTTAGGCGGCTGATAATCAGCCCTCCGTGAACTGGTTCTTTCGCAATCAGCAACAAAATAAAGGCTTCAAGGTGCTTACCGGTTTGATAGGCCCGTGTTCCTGCCACGTGAGTCTCCTTTCCTGGTATCATGCTCTCTCTGTGATGGTGTCGCACTGATCCGCTAAGTGTCAAGAGGTTGATGTACTCCAGTTTATGATGTCACACCACGTCCGTAAAATGCGAGACTTGGTAGAGCGGGCACTCATCCAGCCCATGGATTGCTCAATCCTCCGAGGAGGCACTGGCCATGGTATAAAGGAAAGGCGGGATCCTCAGCTTTAGCATTACGAACATCAGCGTATTCTCCGCCGATTGTCTCTAATTGCGGCTTGGCAGTACCACAATCTGATGACGGAGCATCTGTTGCACCCAGGGGCTGCGCTCTGTCAGATTGCGGACTGTACCTTGGTCTACCAACCGACCTTTATCCATGACAACAAGGTTCGCCACCAGATCAAGATTACTTAAGTGGTGTGTGGCCCATAGGAGCGTGCGTCCCTGTGCCCAACGTAGGATGTGCCTCAATACCTCGCGCTCGCTTATTGGGTCCAGACCCTCGGTTGGTTCGTCAAGCAATAGGATGGGGGCGTCCTTAAGAATCACCCGAGCGAGGGCAATGCGCTTGATTTCGCCGCCTGACAGGGTCACTCCGCGGCTATCTAATACGGTACTCAGTCCATTCGGCAGCGAGGCAATCAATGGCTCCAATCCCACCATGGCAATAACCTGGTGCAATTTGTGTGAAGATGCATCAGTGACTGCGAGCCTGAGATTTTCTTCCAGTGTAGTCTCAAAAATATGGGGCGTCTGATTGACCATTCCAATTCTCTGTCGCAGGACATCGTCATCAATCCCTAAGTAGCTCTTGTTGTCGGCACGGGCCACCCCTTGTTGTACGGGATAAAGCCCAGCCAGGACGTCGAGCATTGATGACTTGCCTGACCCATTCGGACCCACCAACGCTACGTGTACACCGGGTTCTAATGTGATGGAGACGTCTTTCAGAGCTTGAGAGTCGCTAGACTCATACCATAGGGAAACATGGTCCAAAGAAAGGGTGGGGTGGGGAGCCAGGTCAATGCTAAGGGACAGCGGAGATCTCACGGCGTCGGTGTGAACCAGCACATCCAGCCGTTGTTTAGCTGCCATAATTTGCCCTCGTTGCAAGAAAGCCGCAGGAAGAGGATTGATAATTTCAAACCCCGCCAAGGTCAACAAAGCAGCGACGGGAAGCAGTATAGGATGTAGTCGATGGTGATCCACCAGTTGAATGGCCTGAATCAACACTAGCCAAAGGCCCATCCCTGTCACAAGAAGGCTGAGGCCTTGAAACAGTCCATTGAGACGATGGAGCCGCACTTTGGTGGAAATCCAACTTTCGTCTAAAGAGGCCACTTGTCGTAGCACTTCCCCGACCTGATTCATCGCCACAATGTCGACAATCCCATGCCAACTATCCAGAATTTGTGTACTTAAGCGAGAGCGAAGATGGATTAAATGAGCACTGGTCCGGCGAGCCGACACATCGGCTAGCCAAGATAAGATCACCCCCGAAAAAACCAGCATGGCCACAATAACCAATGCCAATTTGATGCTTAACAGTTGCCCCACAAACACGACCACCCCTAGGGAAGCGATTCCGACCAGGATCGGCTCCCACAGTGTGATAAACAAATTTTGTAGCGTGTCGACGTCCGCGCCCATGCGAAGCATCCAGTCACCAGTATGAGCCATCCCGCGCTCACCGTTGCGTAGGGGTTCAATGGCGCGATATACCGCCACTCTTAAATCCCGTAGCCAGGTTAGCGTTACGTCGTGGGCACTAAGACGGTCAAGATACCGGGTAACGCCACGGCCGGTGCCAAAAAATCTGACCGCCACAATTGGCACCCAAAGCAAGAGAATGGTGGATGGCCGAGTCGCCGCCCGTGCGATGAGATAGCTGGAGGTCGATTGTAATCCAATACCCATCGCTAACGTCGCCCATCCAAAAAGTAACGTAAGCCAGACCATGCGTTGGTGAGACTTAACGAGCGGCCACAACTTCACGGCCTACCCCTCCTTCAAATTGGTTTAGAGCATCGCGAAAGGCTCCCGGCTGGTTGGCTAGTTCATGTACGCTGCCCATTTGCTCTACTTGACCACGATTCAAAACGAGTATATGGTCGGCTCTCATAATGGTCGTAAGCCGGTGCGCAATACTTATCGCAGTACGACCCACCGTTAATCGGTTGATGGCGCTTTCTAATGCTTCCTCACTAACGGGGTCTAGGTTTTGCGTGGGCTCATCAAACACCACCATCGGGGTGTTTCGCAAGAATGCGCGGGCCAGCGCAATGCGTTGTCGTTCTCCAGCACTCAGACGTCGTCCTTCTTGACCCAAGTGCGACTTTAGTCCTTGCGGCAAATTGGCTAATAGGTCGTCCGCATCGGCCTTTTCTAGCGCTACTAAAAAATCCTTCTCGTCTGCATTAGGTTTCGCTATACGGAGATTATCTTCAAGTGTTCCATAAAAAAGATAGGGATGTTGATTAATCCATGTTACGCGATCGCGCCACCACGCCATGTCTATGTGCGTCAATTCTACGTCATCAATTCGCAACGAGCCCTCATACGGACCCAAACCGAGAAGCAACGTTACCAAAGTAGATTTTCCCGAACCACTCGGCCCAACAATGGCCAAGTGTTGACCCGCGGCCACATCAACAGAAATGCCTTGCAAGGTCGGTTCGATGCGACTAGGGTAGGTGAAACTTAGGTTGTGCGTGTGAATTCCCCATGGGCCAACGGAGTCCAGCATCCGAGAGCCGCTACCGCAAGCCCAGGTGGGTGCCTCTACGATGCTATCCAGTTGTTCGAGAGCGCTGAGACCTCGCAAACTGTCGTGAAATTTTGCGCCTAAGGACCTCCACGGGCTGTAGAAGTCGGGTACCAATACTAACACCATAAATGCCGATTCGAAGGTAATGGCGCCGGAAATCAAACGCAGCCCAATAGCCACGGCTACCACCGCCATGCTTAACGACGCGAGCAGTTCTAGCACCAGACCGGACAAAAATGCCACCCGCAGTGTAGACATCGTGCGACGACGAAAGGATTCGCTAGCCAACGAAATCCCTTCCGCCTGACTCTTGCTTCTCCCAAACATCTTTAGCGTTTCCAAACCTGCCAAAATGTCCAGAAAATGCCCGTTCAGTTGCGATAGAGCGCCCCACTGCCGGGTCGTTTTACCTTCTGTATATTTACCGATAAGAATCATAAAAAAGGGAATCAGTGGCAAGGTAACCAGCAGAATGACTCCGGACAACCAGTCTCGCGAAATAACACGAACAAAAATCAATGCAGGCACAATGGCCGTCGTCATCACTTGAGGCAAGTATCGCGCTAAAAACACCTCTAAATCATCGATACCCTGCACGGCTGTTGAAATCAGCGCCCCTGTATCGTGCGACGCGAGAGCTAGGGGACCTGCGGCAAATAAATGCTTTACCATCTGCTCGCGCAGTGTCACTTGGGTCCGTGTTGCAAGATTTAATGACAGCGTTTCACTGAGTCCGGATACTAGTGCCCGTAAGAAAATTACGGCTAGCAGTACGGTTAATAGGGAACTCACTGTCGTCATAGTGCCGTGATGTCGATAGACGCGGTCTACAATGACGGCAAGGGTTTGGGCTTGAGCGATGATGAGAACACCCATCGCCAATCCGGTCAAGGCGACAATATAGGTCAATCTTCGCATGCTCGCAAATTTTCTCCACAAACGATACATTGGCCTCTCCTTCTTTAGTCGACTTTCTAACAACATACCACCAAGGGGTGTAGAAAACCAATAATGCAGCCACATAGCGACCATCGGGCCCGTAAAACAGGACCATTGGTCCCCCAATGTTGGGCCGTTTGGTCCCTGAGTTTGCTTTCCGGGAAAGGGTAATGTATCTTCATGGGTATTATGGGTCCGTCGGTTCCCTTTCAACATCGTGCCTCAAGTGATGTGAGTGTTTTTAATACCCGCCCCGGTACTCATTGGCCGAATTTGGTCGGTCTCGTCATTATGAGTCGAGCAGACACACGAACTGACACCTTAAGAGCAGAGACGAGCGCGGCATAATCTGACACGCAGTGAAGTACCACATGAGGATATTGTCGAGGAAGGAGGGAAGTGTTGACCATGAATAATGTCGCACTAGCCCGTTTACAGTTTGGTGGCGTCACCATTTACCATTTTCTTTTTGTCCCTATTACCATTGGCATGGCATTCATGCTAGCGATTCTAGAGACTCGATATTGGAAAAATCCCACAAAGTCAGGGCGACAAACGATTATGTTTTTCAGCCGTCTATTTCTCATTAATTTCGCCGTGGGAGTAGTGACCGGTGTCTTCCAAGAATTTCAGTTTGGAATGAACTGGTCCAATTATTCACGATTCGTAGGAGATGTCTTCGGGGCACCATTAGCGGTAGAGGCACTGGCGGCTTTCTTTCTTGAATCCACGTTCCTCGGGGTGTGGATTTTTGGATGGGACCGGTTGTCTCCACGAATACACACCTTATCTATGTGGCTCGTCGCGATCGGTACCAGTCTCTCAGCTTTCTGGATTCTCACCGCCAACGCCTGGATGCAGGAACCAGTCGGATACAAGATTGTGCACGGTAAAGCCGAAATGACTAACTTTTGGGCGATCATTACCAATCCGCAACTCATGCGGGAGTTCCCGCACACGGAGATTGCGGCGTTGGCCACCGGAACATTTTTTTTACTCAGCGTGAGTGCGTACTTTTTAGCGCGCAAAAACTATGTCGAGTGGTTTGAACAACCCTTTAAGATTGGACTCATTGTCGCGGCTATCGCGAGTGTTCTGGTCATCGTGATTGGTAGCGAACAAGCGTCACATCTTATTGTGGCGCAACCAATGAAAATGGCGGCCGCAGAAGCGCTTTGGAAAACAAGCCCATTACATGCCCCATGGACAGCGTTCTCGATCTTTAATCCCGTTACGGGCCATAGTTGGTTCGCGATAAAAATCCCTGATTTGTTGTCCATTCTGGCGTATAACAGGTTATCTGGGAGCGTCACCGGGATTACCGAACTGCAACGACTATATGTCGCTCGCTATGGCCCCGGGTTTTATGTACCTCCGGTACTGGTGACATTCTGGAGCTTCCGCTTCATGATTCTGATCGGGTTTTTGATGGCCGTGATGTCCATTTGGGGTGTTTGGCTGATGCACAAGGGACGGCTGTTGGATCATAAGCGCTATCTGCGCATGATGGTATGGGCGGTCGGATTACCAAGCCTTGGAAACATTATGGGCTGGGTCATGACCGAAGTGGGGCGACAGCCATGGATTGTGTTTGGACTCCAAAAAACCGTAGACGGGATCTCGCCGTCGGTCTCTGCAACGGAAGTGTGGATCACGCTTATCGGCTTTGGCCTTCTCTATACCGTGATGGGAATCGTAGAGGTCTCGCTGCTTGTCAAATACATTCGCCTGGGGCCCGAAGCTGAAGAGCCGACCGTAGATGATGAGCCAGTCGGGCTGGTTCACAAATTAACCTAGGAGGTGACAGCAATGACCTTGCCGATTGTATGGTTTGTTCTGGTCGCGGTACTGTTTATCGGCTATTTCATCCTCGAAGGGTTTGACTATGGTGTGGGCGTGCTCTTGCCATTTGTGGCTAAGACCGACGGGGAACGCAGGGCGGTTTTAGGAACCATTGGACCCGTATGGGATGCCAATGAAGTATGGCTGATTACCGCTGCAGGCGCCATGTTTGCAGCCTTTCCGGTGTGGTATGCCACTCTTTTTAGCGGTTTCTATTTAGTGTTATTCACCTTGGTAGTCTCTCTATTGTTACGCGGAGTAAGCATTGAGTTTCGCAGTAAGGATGCGCGACGCCAATATCGTAAATTATGGGACACCTTAATCTTTGTAGGCAGTGTGTTGCCCCCAATCGTTTGGGGGCTGGTGTTAGGCAACCTACTACATGGGGTGCCAGTCGACGCCAATCTGAACTACGTGGGTAACATTGGCACCTTACTTAATCCGTACGCGATCGTCGGCGCCATCGCCACCTTGCTCTTATTTACATTGCACGGCGCGCTATATTTAGGGTTAAAGGCTCCGCAGGAACTCGCCGATCGCGCCCAGCGTCTAGCGTACCGCGTGGGAATGTGGGCTACCATCTTCTATTTTGGGTTTGTTGTACTTAGCTACTTCTATAGTGACTTCGCCCACAAGTTGGGGGTGAATCCGGGGCCAATACCCATTTTGGCTGGCATCGCCATGATCGCCGTACGGTTTCTCTTACCTGGTAAACACTATGGATGGGCGTTTGCCGCGACCGCACTGACCATCGCGCTATCAGCGGCCAGCGTCTTTCTAGTGCTCTTTCCCAACTTGATGCTTTCGAGTATCAATCCGCATTGGAGTGTCACGATTTATAACGCGGCGGCCAATAGCTACAGCTTGAAAGTGATGAGTTTCACAGCCATCTTCTTGTTACCCTTTGTTCTTGCGTACCAGGCATGGACCTATTGGGTCTTTCGAAAGCGCGTAAGCATGGAGGACTCCTTCCACTATTGAGTCTGACCTGCCTAATGCCGTGCTCCGAAGTACCACACATCACCTAAACCGTGTGCGCGAGCTGGTGGGTGAGACATCATGAATTTAGCGGCGAAGAGGGAAGGGGCATGATTCTCTTGGCGGCCAACGTATAAAAAAATGATCGAGAAGTAGTATCGAATCCAGGAGGGGTGTCGATGCCGCATGACCCCCTCATCCTTGTTTACCGAGGGCTCTTAATGATTCTTATCGACCCGCAGTCATTATGCAGGAGCCGACATGGGTGTCGAACGTGTCTACTGTCCATGACTGTCCCGAAAAGCACGCTTGTCGAGGTTTATCTACAAGTTAATAGATGTCGGACAAACTTTAGTTCCCGTGTAATGACTGCTAGGGGACCTCAGAGCAAGTTTACCGTGACCATCGGAAGAATAAGAAACTTCAATACGTTAACATAATCCTGCTTATCGGACTCTGTAAGAGACGATGAAAAGGGGACCTCATTTGAAATCTTGACCGCAAGACTGGTAACACAACGAGATCTCGGCCGCTGCCGTCTTGTGACTATGGTCCCGCCGTATCTCCTAATTCAATGACAAAGGTATGACCCATCTGTCGGGGCTATCGGCACGGTCATCGGAGTGCAATGGATTCAACTCCCTTGCGTCACGAAGAACGCTGTCGCGGTGGTTGCTCGTCGTAGTGTGTGTCATATTGTTGCAGGGCTTCGTATTGGCGCCCACTAACCTTGTCATAAATTTGGCTAATATCGCTGCAGTGTGTACGTCAGAGATAAGTCGATGGCCGCTTCTACCGTATGGCGCCGCACACGGCATGGAATTGAGTAGGTAGAACGCGCGGCCGTGAGTCTTGGCCGTCATAGCGAGTGTCTCTTGGGACGCGAACCCCTTTAGAACCGGATGCGCAATTAACATGAGTCGTGGCGTCAATTCCTGCTGTAAAAGTCTGACTGGCGCAGGGTGGTTTGCCTGCAGCCACGGTTTCGTAGCAACGTAGAATGTCTCTGGCCGCTCATCGGTGTCGGATTTCGGGACGAGCCGAAAACGGCTCCTCTGTGAGGTCCCATCACGTGCCGGAACCTAAGAAAATCAAACTTTTGGACCTGAGAGTCGATAGAGTTTCGACGTCGAAACAAACTAACTCGGGCTAAATGGACCAACCCGTTTTTGTAAGAAGATCCGCTCTAGGACGCTATGAGTGTCCGTTATTATGGAGATTTCTGAGGCTGAGTTTCGACGTCGAAACTGCTAGGAGAAAAGCGATAACGTTTCTAATTGGTTAAGGAGCGATAATGCCCCTCCTTTTCGTAAAGCCCACGGTAACTCGTGGCTGTTGGGTGCAGACACGGGCTCCGGTAAGGCGATGTGGCGCCTCTTTCGGCCCTTCCCGACCACACTGAGGATGCCCCGTTACTGCCCCTCGGCGGTTTGCGTTGCAGTAAGTAGGCAGGGTTTCGACATACGGATTACGGAACCTACAGTGTCTTTTCGTACCGGACGTACGCTTGTTGCATGTCGTCGACGCCCGTACCTGTTCGCACAAAGCCGGCGTTCTCAAAGAGTTTCATCGACCGTTCGTTATAGGCAAAGATCTTGGGGGCCACCAGTTTTTTCCACCCACGACTCCGAGCGACATCGATGAGCAGCGTTAATACCTGGCGGCCTATGCCACGATTCCGATATTGGGCATCCCCAATGACGATGGGCATCAACGTCTCGCACAACGCCGCATCGCCCACGGGCCACCACGTCTCGTCTAAGACCTCAATGACGAAGACATCGCCCCGTTCGGAAAGCCATCGGTACATCTTCTCGATGCGGGCCCGGTCAAACGCCGGCACACCCGGACCCTCGGAGAAGTACAACACCTCCGGGTCTGCATACCAGGGAACCGCTGTCTCGATATCTTCCGGAAGATGCAAGTGTCTCAGTCTCACCGGTAACGTTTTAGACGTCGACACACTCATTGGCTTTCACCTCATTCGATTCATTCTTTCCTCGACGTATCTGGAACGTGCCCTACACAACCATTACAGCCATGGCGATTCTAACCACTGAGCAAGTAGGCCACAGCACACATTTGGCTCGCTTCCAGCGAAGAGCCTTTACCTCACACTCGCCCCCGACGACCTCAGTCGCTGTCGACAGACAAATTCTAGGGTCGGACGACTGGATTTCCGACGGATTTCAAATGGGTCATCAATTCTGCCGGAAAACACCCCGTCGGAGTAACCACCACGACAATATAGTTGGAATCGTTGTAAAGAAGTACTTCTGAACACCCGATAAGTTGTCGCCGTAGTAGATGTGACCTATTTCAATCACGTATTCATGCCAATGGATCGGACGACCCTACGGAAAAGAGCGCCATGTCTCGGGGTGGACCGCCCCAGTGCCGTCGGCGACGCGATAGACGTCATGATTCTGCGGGCTTCCCGCCACTTTGTACTCTCGTAGATCGGTGCGAATCTGTCTCTGCATCGAAGCACTAAAATTATCGTTTCGAATTGGGGTCGCCGCTACCGATAGGCATGGGTGAAATAGGCTCCCAACGCCCCGCAGACGACAAGTGCGACCTCACCAACCGTAGTCCGATTCATTCAAAACCTCCTGCACCTCAAGGCATTCTCCGCATTTTACTGAGTTATTCTGCAGAACAGGCTCTCGCCATCGATGTTATCAACAAAGCATACGAGCTGGCCTAGAAGTCGCCGATGCCTAATGCGTTCCCCGCCAAAAGCACACTATCGAAAAGCGTTCAGAGCTTGGGCGGCTATTGCCTCCGCGAAAAAGCGCGGTATCAAGACAAGCTCGGTGGCTATGACCCGGCGACTTCCTACTTCGATACATTCATCCCAAAACGCCAGATGAATCTGGTCAACGTCACGCTCGGATTCTCGGACGGACTCTCCACCGGGGGACTTGAATTCGATCCAATAGAGGTACAGGCGACCGTCCCATTCGTCAGAGAACACCGCCTCAAAGTACATCTTTTCATCGTCAAGAGTTGCCCGACATTCCTCGATGCGTTCATTGAGCACGCGCATCCATTCGAGGGCACGGGCCTCTTTCCCGAGCTTGACCGTAAATCTGTCCAACACCACACCAGCCATTTCCATTCCCCCGTTCAATTCGCGACGCTCCCAACCTGGGTTGCCTGATTCCATAATGCGAACCCTTGTGTTTTGACGGCGAACAGCGACAATGCCCAGATGGAAACTATATCAAAAAATATTGCAATAAGTCCCTGGCCTTCCGGGAGAGTTGGCGATACTGCGGTCCCGAGAGTTCCTTGAGGCATCCGGCTCTCCCACGTTGGATGGTCTCCCGCTATTGCAACGCATAGACCAATTCGATGTCGTTTGTCGCACCGAGAGCCCGCTTATACCAATAATTGTGGTCTGCTCCGTGAATACCGAGGATGCGCGCACCGGAATGTACAGTACTGGCCTTATTCACCCAGGCCTGCATGATATCGTGCCGCGCATTCCAACTTTAGCGCCCCTTTATGCTTATCAGTATATGGAACCCTCCATCGCGCGTAATCCAGAGCGCATATGCAGTGCCCAATGGCTGCAAGGCCAGAAGAACGCCATCACGAGGACCGGAAAAGCTCACACTCACGAAGTCCCATCGTCGTGGCGTGTTCCATGCATCATTCCAACGGGTTCCGCCATCGTGACTGACCCACAACCGATGGCCAACGGCAGTCCATAAGGTTTTTGGCGATGAAACACTCATGTCCCACCGAACGTCAACGGGAGCATCGACCGTTCCCGCCAACTTCCACGCCGCGGATGTTTCAGCCGAGTAAATCGCAATACCATTACCGTTTCCGTTTACTGTGACGGGAAGATAACCATGAGACGAATTCGAGAACACCGGCGGATAGGACACTTCATTGTCCGCCCAATTTGTCGGAATCGAGAGTTTGATGGCTGTCCAGCGAAGGTTACTATCTTGTGAATGATAAAGCCATCCCATACCGAGTCCATTAATGCTTCCTGTTAACCATAGGCCCCCCTGCGCATCGACAGCTAAACCCGTTTTATCACCATAATACGGCACCTGATGCGGTTGCTGGTGATCGGTGCTCGCGTCCCAGCGATTCCTTGACGACCCGCTGTTGGTACTACTCCACAGCGTCACCGCTTCATTCCCTGAGGCCCATACACCGTATGCCAGAAGCCACCACCGATGCTCAGTGGCAGTAAGGGAAGCCCCAGTCACCAATGTCGATGGCAGGACTCGCCGCAGCCAGGCTCATCGATGCTATAGCCAAAGATTAGCACCACAGCCCACCACCGTCATCGTCGATCCTAAGCGGCGCAGAGAACCAGTTCCTGAACCGCGGAGGTCATTCCTGGGAATAGCCACACTCGTCCGCCGCTGCGGCGCAAGAGCTATTAACTTCACCGACAGATTCTCCCCGGCTTGCATGGCTACCCAAGGATGGTCCCCGATTTGTAAGACACTCGTGGCATGCCCCGCGATCGATACAGGAGACAATGTTCGGGTGGCCATCGAAGACCGTGCGTCCGGAGACAGCGAAGAATCTGGTTGTGGAGTGCTCCCACAATCCGCCAGAATAAAAATCCCTATGGCCATCAAAGCCACAGCCATCCGTATTCTCCTCATTGACGGCCTCCTACCCCATTCGTCATAACACACAGTCCCCGTCATCCACTTCTTTAAGAAAAACGATAACGCCCGCTGATAGGTTACCCAGAAAAGATCGCGGAAGGATGGATCATCGGAAACGCTGCTATGTATCCAATGACCAAGCGATCCCGGGCCAGACTATCCATACTGCCTCGATCTCAGTAAAGACCCGAGCCTGTCACGTTTCATTAGGGGGTGGAAAAGCCACCACGGTGGTCCCACATCCCGACAACAGCAACGCGGCGCAGGCCGCGATCAGAAAACGATTACGAGTCATGGAGTCCAACCTCATTTCGAAAGATAGGTTTGCGCCGCCTGACGCAAGAATGCTTTGCACTCCTCCAAATTGGGCCCCTGCACCTGCCATTGTGTGCGGGGCCGATCAATCGTCAGGGGATCGAACGGCGATTTTCGGAAGGCCCGCAGTTCAACCTGAGCGACCTCGACCAATACTCCGGGGAAGGTGCAGTGAAACACTCCCGCCTGGTCCACCGACACCTGCGAGCGCCACTCCAAGCGCTCACCGGCTTTCGAGGTGAAACAAAATGGAACTACTGGCAACGAAGGCATGAAATTACTCCTTGGGGGGCCAGGTCTCAATCGCGGTGAGGGGAAGGTGACGACGAATCAGACAATACTCCAGTCACATCCCAATCTCATGCACATTCAGCAGACAAAAACCGCCCGCAGGGAGCGGGCGGAGCCGAACACGGTCTCGCAACCATTCGGGAAGGGTATTTTATCATCCAGAGTCCGATCATTATCGTACTGTCATTTCCTAGAAAAGACCTCCGACCAGTAGAACGCCCTTGGTAACCTCTCGCGTTCTATAGGCGTTACCTAGAAAAGGAGGTCGATGTTTTGCCACGCATTTGGTTGGTTTCAGCGATCATTCTCGTTGCCTTAGGGACGACGGCGCTTAATTCATCCGCCACCGTGGATCAACTCAGACGGACCCATGTTTATCGGCCTGCCGATTCTCGTCGTGAGGTGAAGAAGCCATCGCCCGGGGTCCCTCACCATAGAGAGATAACCCTTTATGATGTTTCCATGCCTCTGATGAATGCCCCCTTATCGCGTGTTCCTGTGTATGTGAGAGGGACGGTCACCTTCCTCCCTTCGCAGTTTCTTAAAGAGCGTACCGAAGGCGCGCAACCCTATCTAGACGACCCAATTTGGGTGGTTGCCTATTACTGCTCAAACCTGATTCCGTGGAACAAGAGCACGTCCATTCCGGCCTGGGTCGGCAGTCAATACCGTTTAACTACGCCGACCGGCCTCTCTATTGTTGAAAATAAGAAGGAGGCAGGTCAGCGTGCAGTGTCGGTTCGTATGGAGGTACCTGCGTGGGGCTTTTATAGCATTACCTTGGTGGATCCGTCTGTAACCCAAGGCGCCTATATTATTCAACGTATTGACTTCACATGGCAAGGCATTTCGTAATGATGCCAGGGCGTGCGTTAAAGTGTGGTAGAAATAGACGGCACCATAGCCCGACGGGCTATGGTGCAGGAGTACGACAGCGTAATCGATCATGGCTAAATTGCCCACAAGCACGGAACGACTAGCGCCATTACCTAGGTATCAAGAAAATCTCCAGAGAGCATTGTCAATAGTTCCGGTTCCCCCCAGACTGCTCATTAAAGTTTCGCCTAAATCAACCCACGTTTCGCACCCCTAGTTCGGGAATGGCTAGCCGGAGGGCACCTGCGCAAATCGACGGCTGTCCATGCCTAAGAGTAATAACGCTTGGCGCTGCGTGAGAGAGAGTGCGCTCCGACTGCGATGCATCTCGCCGTGCGTGTCGTGCCAATGGAGGATTTGAATCGGCGTGAGGATTTCTTTCAGTCGTTTGGTGGTCGGAGCGGGCTGCAGCCGCTTATTGGGATAGGGAAGGCTGATCCCCAATCGGGCTTGATTCTGGCGCATCACGGCTTGCATGCATTGCCAAAGCAGAAGGGCCATGTAGACCACGTAGACATAAGCCGTAATCTTCCCGGTGTCCTTCAAAAAGAGCGGCGCAATGGCGAGCGGGCCTTTGACGAGCGCATGGTCGCGTTCCACGACCCATTGGGTTTTATACGCTTCCAGCAACTCACGCGCCGTCCGGCGCGCATCGTTCGTGCGACCGGCAGGTCGCAGTTCTTGTCAGTTAAAGTCTGACTCGTGCAAGTTAACTCGTTCAAGTGCGATAGGCGACAATGGCAGGGTGTTCGCCGTAAGGCGAAATCTGATGGGCCTGAGCCAAATT
>NZ_JBYCKN010000193.1:0-7475 GCF_057473405.1 Sulfobacillus sp. TH-112 | reverse complement strand
CGACCCGTCAACCGAAAACTGATCACTTGAATGATGACCGAGAGCGTTTCAATGACATAGAGAATACCAACCAATGGCAATAACAACGGGGCGCCCGAAATCACAGCAGCTCCCGCAAGCGCAGCTCCTAACGCGAGAGACCCGGTATCTCCCATAAACACCTTAGCAGGATGGAGATTAACCCGTAAGAATCCGACGAGCCCCCCGACCAGAGATAGGGAAAAGACCGTCAGGGGCACATCATGAGCCTTTAGACCAAGCAGAGCAAAGAACGCCATCGTTAAAACCATTGCTCCCCCCGCCAAACCATCCACTCCATCGGTGATATTAACCGCGTTACTGGCACCCAAAATGGCCAGAACAGATATCGGGCCATACCACCAGCCCAGCGCCAAGTGCCCCAAGTGAAACGGCAGGAGATATCCGTCCGCTGGAACCAGCGGATACACATACCAGGCAAAAGCAACCGCCACCAAAAGCTGCAAAAGCAGTTTCTCGCGCGCTCTTAATCCCAGTGGCCGCTTCAGCACCACCTTAAGAAAATCGTCTGCGAATCCAATGGCGCCATAACCCATCGTAAGTATTGTCAATGCCCAGAGGCGAGCGCTATGGGGGTCTAAAAGGGCCACCGCGACCGGAATTCCCAGAAGAAAAATCAGTCCTCCCATGGTCGGCGTCCCTTGCTTCTTTAAGTGCGCCTGAGGCCCCACCTCTCTCACCTGTTGTCCAAACTTCATCCGCTGCAACCAGGGGATGAAGATCGGAGCTACAATGAGCGCCACCGCAAGCCCAATAAGCCCCGCCCATACTTCGTTCATTGCGATCGCCCCCACTCTTCCAGTTGTTGGGCGATCGCCTCAAAGCCCATTCCCCTAGAGGCTTTCAGCAGAACCACGTCGTGTGTTTTCAGTTCTTCCTTGAGTACCTCCAAGGCCTCCTCGCGGGTGGCCACCCAATGACTATTGACGCCGCAGGTCAGGGCTTCCTGATGAGTCTCTTTGGATCGGGACCCTACCGTTAAAAGCCAGTCAACAGCTCCGCAAGCAGCCCGACCGATCTCGCGATGACCTGGCACTTCGTCAGCTCCCAATTCCAGCATATCGCCAATCACCGCAACCCGCCGACCTGCTCTGTCGCGAAGCACAGCTAATGCCGCCTTCACCGAAAGCGGGCTGGCATTATAGACATCAATCAACAAGGTAAAAAACCCCGCCTCCACGAGCCGCACCCGCGAGCGCGCCGGATCAATCGACTCAATACCCTTGATGGCTGCGTCCCAGGACACCCCCAACGAATCGGCCACTAATAGCGCCGCTGCCACGTTGTAGGCGTGATGAGCCCCTAGCCATGGTATTCGTATCGATAACGCTCTTTTTTGCCAGGTTATTTGTATCGTCGTGCCATCTTCTTCGACAGCCGTGCGATCAACTCTCGCTTCGACGTCCTCGCCGCCTCCAAACCAGCGAATCGGTCCATGATGCTGAGCCGCCAGTTCACGGATCCAAGGGTTATCGCGGTTTAATACCGCGATTCCTCCCGGCTTTAATCCCGACAAAATCTCTCCTTTAGCATCGCGTATGGCTTCCATCGACCCTAATTTCTCCAGATGGCTCGATCCAATAGTGGTGATGACCGCCACTTCGGGAGGAGCTATGGTGGTCAAACGCGTAATCTCCCCGGATGCGCTCATGCCCATCTCCGCAACAAAGTGAGTCACCTGTGCACCACCGGAGAAAAAAGACAAAGGCAATCCGATTGCGGTGTTAAAATTGCCTAACGACGCTTTTGTCGCAAAATTTTCACTAAGTGCCGCTGCACATAACTCTTTCACGCTGGTTTTCCCAACACTTCCGGTGACGCCCACCACATGAATATTATGGGCATCAATATAGCGGCGCAAGATCTGACCCATGGCGTCTAGTGGTGAGGGCACCCGAATTTGCGGGCCATCCTGTCTCGGATAATCATCCCGAACCAGAACAATCCCCCCCTGAGCCCATACCTCCGGTACAAATTTATGGCCATCGGTATGCGTTCCGGGAAGCGCCACAAAAAGCACCCCAGCTGCTGACTCGCGGCTATCAATACTCAGCTTCTCGACCCGTTGATCGTCTCTAGCATTCAGGATGGTACCATCAGTCCACCGTTCTATGTCCCGCAACGTCAACCACATCATCCGTGTTTAATCTCCCTCAGTACGTGACGTGCCACTTCTCGATCATCAAATTGAATGGTGCCATCTCGATAAATTTGGTATGTCTCATGCCCCTTACCCACAATCAGCACGACATCGCCGGGCTGTGCTTGTGTGAGGGCTAGCTTTATCGCCCGCTCTCGATCTAATTCCACTTGCCATTCGCCATGGACCTTGTGGAGACCCTCTTCAATCTGATGAATAATCTCCATAGGATCCTCCGATCGAGGATTGTCAGCCGTCAACATCGTCCAGTCTGCCAGCCGACCTGCCACTTCTCCCATCAAGGCACGCTTGCCGCGATCGCGGTCACCTCCCGCACCAAACACCACCCCAATCTTTCCGATGGCAAACTCGCGGGCCGTTTTCAAGGCATTTTCTAGTCCGTCCGGCGTGTGCGCATAGTCCACAATCACGCTGTACGGCTGTCCCTCATCAATACGTTCGAAACGACCTGGGACCCCAGGATACATCGCTAAAGCTTCAATCATCTTTTCCGGCGCCAATCCATAGACATATCCCACCGTCAATGCCGCCAGAGCATTCATGACATTAAACCGCCCCGGCATGCCGAACTGGACTCCGTGCTGGTCTCCTGAAGGAAATGTTGCTAAAAACTGAACCCCGCGACTCGTAATGAGTACTTGGGACGCCCGAACCTGGCAGTGGTCCGACAATCCATAAGTAATGACCGGCACCCGCACCAGAGCGGCTAAACGAGCCGCATAGGGATCATCTCCATTAATGATGGCTGCTCGTGGCCCTTTTTCGCTGCCTGTCCCCAATCGTTCAAAGAGTAACGCTTTGGCTCGAAAATAACTTTCAAAATCATGATGAAAATCTAAATGATCCTGGGTCAGGTTGGTAAAGACTGCCACGTCATAATCGACACAGTCGACGCGTGCCAGAGCAAGCGCATGAGATGAAACCTCCATGACCGCTGCCTTCATACCTCGATCAGCCATATGACGAAGAATGCGCGACAGATCGGGGGCTTCCGGGGTGGTACGAACCACCTTAAAGGTTTCCGGCCCAATCAGCGTATGTAGCGTCCCAGTCAAGCCGCAAGAGACGTCACCCCCTTCTAACACGGCCCGAATCAAGTGTGTCGTCGTAGTCTTGCCATTAGTGCCTGTAACCCCCACCATCCACAGACGACCCGAAGGATGACTGTAAAACACATCTGCCACCTTGGCTAACGCCTTGCGCGCATCCGTCACAACAATGCCCGCGGCATTGGGCGGAATGGCATCAGGATTTTCAACTAAGAATGCCACGGCTCCGCGGGACTTGGCCTCTACGCAATATAAATGCCCATCAGTATGAAATCCCGGAATCGCACAAAATAGGTCGCCCGGCATCACCTGACGCGAATCATGTTGAATCCCCGACAGTGCGATTGCCCCATCTCCGACAATGGTCCCGATCCCCATGATTTGAACTAATTCATTCAGTGTCATTGATTTCCCCGCTTTCGTGACCCTAGCCAAACGTTCACGATGGTTCCCGACTTCACCTGAGCGCCTTCCCTTTGCCCTTGACGAATGATGGTGCCTGATGCTTCACCGATCACGGCGACGTTTAGTCCCAATTCGAACGCCAATTGTTGCGCGTCGCGCAACGCCATTCCCTCAAATTGAGGAACGGTAACCCACTCTAAATAATCACGGGAATGGTTGCCTAATGTCAATGTTAAAAGCGTACCAGTTGGGCGGTATCCTCCATAGGTAATCGATTGTTGTACAACTATTGAGCCCTGTCCTTTAAATTGTACCGAAAACCCAAAGATGGCCGCATCCTGAAGCGCGATTTCGGGACTGAGGTCTACCAAATCGGGCACCATTTGCAATTGTCCGCGTTTGGGCGGGGAAATGGGTTCAGTTGGAGGCACTTTAAGATAACGTAAGATATCCCGCATCAACCGTCCAAATACCGGGGCAGCAATTTGGCCTCCATAAAATGGTCCCACCGGCTCATCGATCGACACTAAAATCGCCGCTTGGGGATGAGGAACTGGCGCAAACCCAATAAACGAGGAAATATAAATCCCTTTTTCGGTGCGCCCATTAATCACCTTCTGAGCTGTGCCCGTCTTGCCCGCTACACGATATCCCGGTACCTGAGCCAACTTACCTGTACCTTCTTTCACCACTCGTGCCATCATGTTTTGCACTAAGGTCGCCACCTCCTCAGAGATTACTCGCCGCTTAGGGCTTTGGTCATAATCTTGAATTATGGTTCCTTGAGGTGAAAGAATTTCCCGAGCCACGTGGGGCTTCATCAATGTTCCGCCATTAGCAATGGCACTCACGGCAGTCAAAAGACTAATGGGGGTGACAGTGAGCGTTTGTCCAAACGCCATGATCGCGAGATCGAGAGCCGTTACCCGTCCTTTGCGCGGAAATATTCCGAGTGCTTCTCCCGGCAAATCAATCCCCGTTCGCTTTGTCACTCCAAACGTAGCCAATCCCTCATAAAACCGATCTAGCCCCAATCCCAGACCCAATTCCATGAATCCCACATTACAAGAGTTTTTGACCACATCGCCTAAGGTCTCGGCACCATGTCCCTGCGGTCGCCAACAATTCACCCTGCGTCCGAGAATAATTTTGAAACCGGGACACCAAAATCCCGCCCCTGGCCTGGTGGTCCCGGCCTCAAGCGCCGTCGCTAAAGTCACGGGCTTGAATATGGATCCCGGCGGAATGGCATCTGTCACCACCAGTTCCCGGTATAGTTTAGGATTATAGTCTCGAAACTCATTCGGATTAAAGGTCGGGCGTTGGGCCATAGCATATATCCCCCCCGTTTTGGGGTGCATGACCGTCACCATGACTGCCTTCCCTCCCGTCGCAATCATGGCTCGTTCTGCCGCCCGCTCGGCCATCCATTGGATGTTCTCATCAATCGTCAATTCCAAGGTATCTCCTTGCCGAGATGGCCGAATGCGCTGTTCGGCAAAACGAATCGTGCGCCCGTGGGCGTCGTATTCTTCTTGAATGGCACCGGGCTTTCCTTCCAGCACCTTGTTATAGATAAGCTCGACTCCTGCCAAGCCCTGGTTATCCACCCCTGTGAACCCTAAGACGCCGGCCGCTAATTGGCCTTCAGGATAATAGCGATCCGTTTCCGTAAGTAAATGGAGACCCGGCAAAGACATCAACTGGCTACGGATAGTCTCAAGCTCCGTATTATTCAGGCGCCGCTTGATCCACACAAATCCTTGTCGTCGCGAGAGGCGGCGCAGCACTCGGGCTTGATTGAGGTCCAACACATCCGCCAACAAGATACTCTCACTTTGGCGTTCGCCGCGCGTTTGTGCCGGAATCGCGTAGAGCGAATAGGCGTGATGACTCCCCGCCAGAAGGGCGCCGTTCCGATCCACAATATTCCCTCGAAACGGCGCCATTGGCACCGAGCGAAAATGAATGCTGTCCGCCAATCGTGAGAAATGCTTTGAATCCAATGCCTGTATTGTCACCAGTCGACTTCCAATCAGTAAATCGAATAATCCGATTCCCATCAAGACCACAAAATTGCGTCGCTTCAAAATCAACGGTGGCCGATCATTCATCATGGAGACCCCCCTACCCGTGAGGACGGGCTGGCTACTCCCCATATGTATGACACTCACCTAGGATCAAGAACTTTAGGGAATCGGTCCCGGCTTCGAACCATTGTCCGGTCCCGCGTAGGGCTTAATTTTCCAGTACTTGAACATGAACGTGGCAATATTCTTCCATACGGGTGCCGACACCTGGTCACCATAAAAGAGACTTCCTACCGGATGGTTAATCGTGACCAACATAATGAACTTCGGATCCGGCATCGGCCCATATCCCATATAACTCGACACAAACTGCGTATTCGAGGTCTTGCCATCAATAATTTTCTGAGCAGTACCCGTTTTCCCGGCAATGATGTAGCCTGGCACCTGCGCTGGGACTCCCGTCCCTTCGGTGGCTTCAAGCTGCATCATATGCTGGACTTCCTTGGCTATGGTCACATTGGTCGGGTGCGATTCAATCACCACCGGCGTTTTCTTAATCACCTTACCGGAGGGACTTAAAATGTCCTGAACAATGTGCGGCTGAACTAAGGCCCCATCATTAGCCACCGCATTATCGGCCGTAATCATTTGCATGGCGGTCACGGCCATCCCTTGTCCAAAACCCTCCGTCGCCAGGTCTACAGCGTTAACATCTTTAAGGGGAATCCAAATACTGTTGGAGTCTCCCGGCAGTCCAACATTACTGGGATGATTGAACTGAAAGAGATTGACGAAGTGGTAAAGTGCACTCGCCCCAAGTTTCAACGCCACATCCATAAACACCTGGTCAGAGGATACTTCCAGTCCCTTAGTAAAGGTAATCCAACCCCAACCTACCGGATTCCAATCGTCAATGCGCACTCCATCCACAATTTTGTATCCGTCGGTATAAAACATACTATTGGGCGTAAATAAGCCGAGTGTCAGAGCTGCGGTGGCTGTCACGGGCTTAAATATAGACCCCGGTGGAAACGGATCCTGCACGGCATAGTCCTCTTCTTCAAGCGGCGTCGCCGTCCCGGGATTATTGGGATTAAAATCAGGCCAATTGGCGAGTGCAATAATGGCGCCGGTGTGGACATTCATGACAATCACGGTGCCGTTTTTAGCGTGCGCCCGCTTAATGCCCCACTTGAGCCATTTTTGCGCTTCTGCTTCAATATTACCGTCAATCGTAAGTTGCACCGTATCGCCAGGCTTGGGTGCCTTATAGGCCTCTTGCCACTGCAATAGAGGATCCCCATAAGCATCCTCACGCACCGTCCATGAACCGGGTGTCCCGCTTAATATGCTGTTGTCCTCATACTCAATACCCGCCAGACCTTCTCCATTGGACCCAACAAAACCTAACACCTGAGAGGCCAAGTCTCCATTCGGGTATTCTCGGCCGGTAACCGGGATGGTACTGATGCCGGTCAGATTCAAGGCCGCAATCTTAGCAGCGATGGCCGGCGTCACCGAATCATCCAACATGGCGTACCATGCATGGTTAGACAGCACCCCATCGAGAACATGCGCGCTAAATGGCAAATAGTGCGCCAATTCGGTAGCCTCTTTTTGGGGCTGGGTAATATATTTGGGTGCAGCAACCACCTGGTCGCGCGGGACATCCATGGCCAGTACCTGACCATTAGTATCAATAATTTCGCCGCGTGCCGCTGGCAAGGTAATGTGCTTCACTTGAAACGACGATTCATACGCGTCAAGTGACTTACTGTTGGCAACTTGAAT
>NZ_JBYCKN010000192.1:0-12583 GCF_057473405.1 Sulfobacillus sp. TH-112 | reverse complement strand
GAGCCCTCCTTGGGCCCCCTCTACACGCATCGTTCCTTTCAGAAGGGTGGTATCCACTTTCACCGCCACATCCGGAATCGCTTTATTCAGCAACGTCTCAAACGCATCAACACGCGAACTCCAGGTGGCATCTAGAAAGACCGCCACTTTCTCACTGTCAACGAGCGCCACCATTTCCGACACGTAGGCGGTCACGACATCCAGCTTCTCAACCTTAAGACGACTGTAGAGCGCCATCGCCAGCGCCGCTGCAAGCGCCAGTGTGGCTTCATCCTGAAGCCGGTCCATGTATTGGCGCGTTGCGCGTAACCAGGTCAGAGGTTCCTCCAATTGAATGCGCATCTCTTGCCACGCTTGGTGTACCTCTGCGATTGCCTCACTTTGCCCTTTGTGAAAGCCTTCCTGAGATCCCTCGTCGGAAGCCTTCTGACGCAGCTTTTGGGCGTCGATCTCGGCTTGTTCCAGCACGGCTCGAGCTTCACTTTTCGCTCGTTCCACCACTTCACTGACGGCGTCGGTAATCTCCACTTCAAATGATTCTTCAACCACTTCAGGAAGAGCAATATCGACGGCGACCCGCTTACGACTTAAGAATTGTTGTCCCGCTTTCACGACTTTAGAGGACAAAGTCATCCTTCTCCCCTCGTGAAATGATAATTTCTCCACCGTCTTCGAGCTCGCGAATAATATTGACGATTTCGCGCTGAGCTTGCTCCACGTCTCTTATGCGCACCGGGCCCAATACGTCAATATCATCTTGGAGCAGCTCCGCCGCTTTGGCGGACAGATTCTTCATAATGGTACTGATTAGGTCAGGCTGAGCCCCTTTCATCGCCATCGCCAATGTCTTATTATCGACACGGCGCAGCACCTTTTGAATTGCGCGATCGTCCAGTTGAATCATGTTTTCGAACACAAACATTCGATTGCGAATATTTTCAGCCAGTTCAGGATCTTGTTCTTCAAGACCTGACATGATAATGCGCTCCGCCGCGCGTTCGGTATTATTTAAAATGGGAACAATCACATTAATACCTCCCACGCCACCGGACGATTCGTCGGCCGCTAAATCCGACAATTTGTGTTCCATCAAGTTCTCAACTTCCTTAATGACTTCCGGTGCCGCACGTCCCATAAGAGCAATCCGGCGCGCGACGTCGGTTTGCATCTCTGGGGGAAGCGCCGATAGGACTGCCGCTGACTGGGCTGGATCCGTATGCGACAAAATCACCGCAATGGTTTGCGGGTGCTCATCTTGAATCATCGCCATCACTTGCGCGGGATCCACCTTGCGCAACAGTTCAAAGGGCCGTTTTTGTAAAAAATTCCTCAACCGATACATAATTTCGGTAGCCCGCTGATCATCAAATGCACGCTCCAGCATTTTCTTCGCGGGATCGGCGCCACCTTCCGTCACCGGTCTGTCATCCCTAGACAACTTATAGAACTCGACCAACACCTCGTCCTGAAATGTGGGGTCCACGCGCTTCATCTTGGTAATCTCTACGGTAATGGCCTCCACAGTCGAACGAGGCAGATATCGCAAAATATTAGCGGCCTCATCCGCCTCCATGCTGAGCAACACCACAGCAGCTTTCCGCGTTCCCGCCACCTTATCCATTTAGACGTCCTCTTCCATCCATGACTTCAGCAATCGCGCTGCGGTTTCGGGATCATTGCGAGCCAAGTCATCCAAACGCTGACGCGCTTGTTCAGAAATCGACGGTTCCTTCGCGGCACGCATTTCATCCAACAATTCCGCGACCGACATGGGCTCTTGGAACTCTTCTTGAGCACCGACAGCGGTCGGAAGCGTCATCACCGATGGCGTATCCATGGAACTCGGACGATTCTTCATGGTGCGACGAATCATGAGGAAAATGAGCACCAAAGCGCCGATGGCGAGAAGTAAAAGAACGCCTTCCCGAATGCTCTGAGCTTTCTCAGCTTTATTCATGGCCGCCAGAGCCTGATTAACCGCACTCTTATTAAAGGGCATCCCCACGACCGTGAGTTGGTCGCCTCGCTTTAAATTAATCCCCGCAGCATTCACGACCAAGCTCTTTAGGGTAGCCGTCTCTTTCGGCGACAGTTTTTGGTCCACCACCACAGCGACCGTGAGCCGTTGCACCGAGCCGGCAGGCACCACCGAACTCGTCTTCGTTTGACTCACCAAATAGTGGCTGACCGTCGTCTTATTATTCGACTTCGTATTGGTCCCACTGGTGGTACTGGTGACCGCTGCCGTGGCCCCGGTGGTACCGACGGGAGTCGAGGGTGGCGTAGTCCCCGAACTGGTACTCGTTTGGACTTCCTGAGAGGATAAGGCCGAATTCCCATACTTCACCGACTGCACACTGGAATGATTAAAATTCAATTGCGCCGTAACCTGGACCACCGCGTTGCCTGGGCCGAGTACCTGATTCAACATGTTTTCCACATTGGTACGAATCTGACTCGATACCGCCGTCTCCGCGGATAATTGAGCGTTGGTCGCTCCAGCAAGCGAAGCCGCTTGACTATTATTTAACGCGCCCGCAGACAACACCGCTCCGGTTTGGTCCACCACCGACACTTGGTTTAGGAGCATTCCAGAGACCGAATGCGCCACCAAATTGATGATGCCTCGGACCTGGGCGGACGACAAGGACGCTCCGGGGGAGAGATCGACAAAGACCGAGGCGGTACTCTCGGCGGTGGTTTCACCAAAGAGGCTTTGCGAAGGTTGATTGATGAGGACACGACTGGATCGCACTCCATTAATGCTATCAATCGTCGATTCCAGCGTGGCCTCTAGATCCGTCAGTTCAGACAACTGAATTTCCTGATCCGTTTCTCCGAGGCTAAAGGTCAACGACGATGGCAATCCCACAGAGCTTGACGGAATATTCTCATCCGCCAAATCCACGCGTACCTGATTGATATCCTTCTTCGGAACCAGTACCGTCGCTCCCCCATCGGTCAATTGATAGGGAATCTTCATCGTGGTCAATTGGGTGGTGATTTGACCCGCCGTGCGCGCCGTCAAATTGGTATAGAGCGGTTGCCAATTGGGACTTGAGATAAATTCCAATCCTGCCAAAACCACGGCCACACCTAGCACGGTCAACACCCCTAGGCGAAGACGCTTGGTAGCTGAAAGTCCATGCCACCACTGGGCAATTCGATTAAAATACTCCTTCACCCGGTCATTCATGGTCGTGTTCTCCTTCGTCTAGCCAATCGGCATGTTCATGATGGTCTGATACGCGGATAGTGCCTGGTTTTGCACGGCGGTGGCCACATCTAATTGCGTTTGAGCTTGAGTCATGGCGACCATCGCTTGGGTCACACTGACGTTGCCGGCCATCGCTTGCTGAATGGTCTGATTGGCGGAACTTTGTCCCTGTTGCAACGACGACACGGCCTGCCCTAGTAAGGAGCCAAAGTTTATTGGCAATGCGCTTGACGCACTGGCGGTACCTTGATTCAGCGTGACGGCTGGTAAAAGACTAATGGGTATGGTACTCATGGCTATGATCCAATCCCAAGGGCCTTCATGGCCATCGATTTGGCTGCATTGAAGGAACTCACAT
Organism: Sulfobacillus sp. TH-112; assembly: GCF_057473405.1. NCBI lineage: Bacteria > Bacillati > Bacillota > Clostridia > Eubacteriales > Clostridiales Family XVII. Incertae Sedis > Sulfobacillus > Sulfobacillus sp. TH-112. Next base: position 9,008 of record NZ_JBYCKN010000192.1, on the reverse strand, counting down.
TAGCTTGATAGGCTTGCGACGCTTCAATCATGTCCACCATCTGGGTCTGAAGATTGACGTTAGGATAAAGAACGTTACCTTGGGCATTGGCCTGCGCACTAGTGGGGTCATAGACCACCTTTAACGCACTCTGATCCTGATAAATCCCACTCACACTCACCCCTTGGCCAATCCCTTGATTCGGCCCGCTGGCGGGAGAGGCATTACTTTGGAACGTTAAATACTCACTGCGATAGGGGCCTCCACTCGGCGTCACCGTGGTGTCCGCATTAGCGAGATTGTTTGCCACCACCGAAATCCGCAGAGATTCCGCAATGAGGCCCGTTGACGCGATGTTCATCCCATCAAACATTATTGCGCCTTCCCTTCCGTGACAATTTTCATCTCTGTCACCTTTTCGTTATAGGCTTGAACGGCCGTATCATATAGCAACTGACTTTGAGCGAGGTCCGTCATTTCGGATGTCATCGACACACTGTTACCGTTTTCGGCTATCGACCCGGGCGTCGTGACAACCGTCCCAGTAACACTTTCCACAGCACTTGGCCCTTGGCTCAGTGCAGCATTTAACTGGCTCTGAAAAGACAAATTTTGCGCCTTAAATCCCGGCGTATCATAATTGGCTAAGTCATTCGTAATATACAATTCTTGCTGACGACTTAAGTTCATCGTCTGCACAATCGCTGCATCCGTCACATTATCGATAGGACCAATCCCCATGTCTGTGTACTCCCTTCCTCTTTTACGGCCCGTTTCCGATAGCCACCTGTGCCACATCTTGACGCAAGACCAAGATATTGACTCGTCGGTTGGCGGCGCGTCCCGCCACCGTGAGGTTAGTGGCAATAGGGTGGTATTGACCGAATCCCGCAAGAGACAAACGACCCGGATTAATTTTCGGCACCAGACTCAAAACATAGACCACGTTCGCGGCCCGCATGGCTGAGAGTTGCCAGTTACTTGGATATAGACTGGTATGAATGGGTGTCGAATCGGTGTAGCCGACCACCTCAATGTCATTGGGGACAGTGCTCAATACGCCTCCTAAATGTTGAAGCAACGTCACCGCGGACGGCGATAGGACCGCCGATCCCGAAGCAAACAACGTGGTGGCATCGAGGCTCACCTCCACCCCACGATCATTACTGGTCACGGACACCGAACTTCCTAATCCAGCCGCATCAATCGACTGCTGCAATTCAGTTTCTAAGTGACTTAAGGACTGCAACTGCTTTGTTTCTGCTCGCTGTGCCTCAGTACCACTAAGTCCCGTAACAATCGACGGCCCCGGGGACTGCCCGACGATACTATTAGAATCAAATTGCGATGCCAAAGCTTGTGCTACCAAAGAAAATTTCACTTGCTCCGTCCGATTCATGGCATAGAGCACAATAAAGAAGGCGAGAAGTAATGTAATCAGATCCGCATAGGTGATGAGCCACCTCATCATCCCTCCGCCTTCTCCGCTTGCCTCTTCGTGGTCGTCGTCCATCATGAGACTTGGACCTCCTCGATTTCGGCCGCACCCTTGCCAGGCCCACCAGAGGGCCGAATAAAGCTCATCAGCTTGTCCCGCAGCATCGAGGGAGCCATTCCCTGCTGAATCGAGAGCAGTCCTTCCAACGAAATTTGCCGCATCAATGTGCCATGTTTGGCCTTGTTTTTCAGATTACTGGCTAATGGCAACCACACTAAATTGGCACTAGCTACCCCATAGAGCGTCGCAATGAAGGCTAACCCGATCGCTGATGCCAATTGATTGGGATTTCCCGTGAGCTCGCCTAATACGTGGACCAGACCCATAATGGTTCCCACAATCCCCATGGTCGGCGCGTAGCCCCCGGCCGCTTCAAAAATCGAGGCCCCCATTTTTTGCTGACTCGATTGCGCATAAATGTCGGTCTCCATCATCTGCCGCATGAACACCGGATCCGCATTATCCACAATTAACTGCAAGCCCTTCGCTAAAAACGGGTCGTTCGCGGTGGCGATCTCGGGCTCCAAGGCTAAGGGTTGCTGGCGACGAGCGATATCGGTATACCGCACCAATTGTTCAATCAGTTCCACTGGGTCAAAATTCGAGCGCGTCAGTCCCATCCGAAACAGACCCGGCACCTGTTTCAATTCATCGATGGCAAACGAGACTGATGTCGCCCCAATTGTTCCGCCAAACACAATCATCGCTGCTGTTCCTTGGAGAAGCGCTCCAGCTTTTCCGCCCTCGAGCACAAATCCGCCCACGAGAGCAACAACCCCAAATATAATGCCGCCAAAGGCGCTTACATCCAACCGCATACGGTTGCCCCCTACATCCAGATTCCGCGTTCGGCATAAGGGATAGCCCGATACCGATTAGATAGTGCCCCCGAAAAGCGGTCGTACTCGTCTGGTGTAGCAAACCCACGCCGCAAGATTTCTCTCCGCAATCGGATCGGATCCAACTCAATGCCGTTTAAGTTATCCACTCCAATGTAATTCCCCGGAGACAACTGAATTTGTGGAACCCAGGTACTGTCATTCGGCACGTATTCCGCGCGAATGTCGAACATTCGGCGATTGCCCACGACTTCCCATACGCCTGTCCAGGTATGCGGTCCAAGGACCACATGATACATGCTCTCACGATTGCGCTCTCGGTTGGGCTTCATGATGTGTTTGCAAAAGATGGGTCCTCCCACGGTCGCGTCGACCTGGTACAGTACATGGGTTAATATGAATTGTAATAATTCATCACGCGTCGGCTTAATCATTCCATTCGGAAAATAACGATCCGATTCGCTTCGTCGCCCGCGGCGTTTACTGCGTGGCCGACTAAAAATCGGCGAGGTCACTTCCACGGACTGACCGTCCTGAAAAAAAGCCAGTGATTTACTCGACATGATAACCCCCCCATGTCGGAATTTGTTTTTCCGATACATCACCTTTCGACAGCATAATGGCATTTCCTGCTTTTGGATGAAGAATTTACTAAACCTCGTGGAACCCTGCGTCTACCCGCAAGAATCGTCGACTATTAAGGAAAAATCAGACAAGTACCGATCTGTTCCGATGCTGCTGTCTTTGTCGAATCACCTCACAATATTAGAAGTCCATTGATGGTTGCCCCATCTCGGCATGTCGCGCCCGTGACTCAACATGAGTGCCCCCCAAAAAGAGACTCGAGAGCCCCTTAAATAAGAACCGCATCGTGTCGCAGAAGAAATGCTTATGGGAATCGCAAATCTAAACCATCCTCGGTCTAACGGATTGAGAACATTCCATCAGCGTGAAGACTGCATTATGCAGCACTATTCTCCATACGTTCTCCACACGGACAACGACGGGAGGAAATGCGATGAAAAAACTTGGCGATGCCTTGTGGAGAGATGGATGGGATGAAGTTAGGATTCAGAATGGTCAAAGATTTGACCAGTCTGAATCTCTATGGCAAGCACGGCATATTCGATGACGTCTATCAAGAAAGACTCCGGCTTACGGTCCTGCGCTGACCTTTTGTCTTGCGCGATATGCCGAGGATTTACCAGGCATTGCTATGATGGCAGACGGCGTTAAGCTGCACTGACGTCGACGTCGCCAATTACAGGGGATCGTACGGGGGGCATTGATCCGTCCATTTTACTTCGGAATGACGTATCCGAGTTCAAGTTCGGGACGGCGATGTAGGCGAGTACGAAGGGTTTCCTGATTGTTGAATAGTGATTTCGCCCCCATCTATTCAATCACATCCGGAACTAGGACCAGAACCGTTCCGCCAATCGATTGCTGAGATAGCGAACCAAGACTTTTGAGACCCGCTCGCGAATCTTCGGAATGGTAAAGAGAATACCTAAAATCCCCGTCATGGGTCCCGGAGTAATCATGAAGGCCATGGACGTGACTAATATGGCGCCCTCTCCTAGACGATGTACAGGAAATCCCTCCTGGGCCCACTCGGTTTTGACTAGCGCCCACCAGCTACGCCAACTGCGTCGGGCCAAATATGCTCCGACGATGGACGAGGCGATGGTGAAAAGAAGCGCAAAGCCCCATCCCAAAAAATGCGCCATCAAGAACAGTAAAACCAGTTCTACCAATGGGACAATGAGAAACGCAAGAAAAATTCGTTTAAACATGTACCCATCTCCTTCTAGCTCGGCCGCGGTGGTACAGGATTAGGGCGCCATGGCAATCCGCTCACCAGCCACCAACCAATAATGGCAGTAAAAAACGTAGCGACAACCAGTGGAGCGTAGGCCCAGTGATCGAACAATAACCCGCCCGGCAATGGCGCCAGAGCTCCCGAAAGTTCCGTCACCAAGTTAAATAGTCCATATGCTGTGCCGATTTCTCCGGGACGTGCGACCCGCCCCACGGCGACTCCTTGTAACCCACGCGACCCTTCCCCAATGCCGCGCATAAGTCCCGAAAACACTCCCCATCCGATACTCTCCGGGGCCCATAAGAGGGCGAACCACCCGACCACCACCAATCCTAATCCCATACCCAACGACCGTGGAATGCCGACGCGCTCACCAATGCGTCCCCATAGCGGGCCAGTCAGGGTCGCCATCAGAATCGCAACAGAGCCTAATATTCCAATCACTTCAATGGATAAGTGCCCCACCGTTTTCCAATAGGGTACCACAAACGGCCAGGCGATACCCTGTACCGCCGCGAGAATCGCGGAAAATACCATCCACTGAAAGAACCGCGGTCGCGTCTTCGGCCTCCAGTTCACTTTTCTTTTCTTTTGGACCGTATCCACCGTATGCGATCGCAGTTGCAAAATCGCCAGCGTCGATATGGCGTAGAGACCTCCCGATATAAAAAATACTAGTTGATAAGAAAAGTGAGCGGTCAGATATCCTCCGACCGTGGGACCGATGACCATGCCCGCACCAAACACGCTCATCACCACGTTATAGGCCGTAGACAAATGTTCTTTGGGAGCCTCGGCCACAATGACCGCTTGCAACGCCGGAGTAGAAAACGCGGAGCCAAAATATAAGATCACTCCCGGAATGAGCCAAATCCAATGATGCGCCATCGCAAACAAAAAGGGCACGGGAATGGCGATTACCCATCCCCAAAAGAGCAGTGTGCGCCGGTCTATCCGATCTGCGAGCCATCCCCCCGGAAACACCACAAAGGCGGTAATCACGCCGGCCACGGTCGTTAAGAGTCCGACCGCCACGGGACTCCCCCCTAATTTTTCTATATACAGCGGAAACAGCAGACCGTAGAGCCCAAATCCCAGTCCCCATAGGCCCTGCGCGAGGGTAAGCCACCACAAATCGCGAGTCATGCCGAGTCGTTTCGTCACGTCAAGCCCCCTCTCCCGTCGCCAGATCGTGGCGTGTCTGTCCGAGCACCTCTCCCTTCCCATGGTTACGCCTCTGCCGTTGTGATTAGACATGCTATGAAAGGCTCTCATCCCCAAGATCAAAAGACCCCTCCCGAAAGACATCGGGAGGGGTGCTAGATGGGACTTGGGATTACCTGCCATTCCCTGGGTTGGGTCCCCCAACACCACCGGGGCCTCCAGGTTGAGGTCCCGGTTGCGGCCCCGGACCTGGACCAGGCGTGGGTACGGGTCCAGCAGGCACCACGTCCTGATAGAGCTGTCCCATGTTCACCTGACCGAGTCCAGTGGCCGCATTATAGCTCGGTGACACCGAATAGACGCCATTGTTGCCATACGATACCGGCATCATCACCGATGCATCTATCGCATCGAGATGATAGATGAGCGGATTGACGTTTCCTAAGCCGTGACCGAGTGCCAATCCCAAATCAGCCATAAATCCGGCAAAGAGCGGGGCTGAGGCACTAGTGCCACCGACGTAATAGGCTGTACCGCCGATGTAGACAAAGTATCCCGGGGTTATGACCGAGGCGGGCAACGAAAAGTCGGGATTACCTCGTCCCTCGCCGGCAGGTACGAATCCCATTTGATACCATGGTGCTCGCTCGAGCGTACTGTAGCCACCACCGGCCATCATGTTTTCTTCTTCCAAGAACGACAGCAACACCGGTGTCGAAACCTCCGAGCCGAGATCGCCTCCCCACATGGCCGTTTGGTTGACCACTCCCTGGGGACTCACCGACACCTCAGTGCCACCTAGCGAACTCACAAAGGGCGAATTGGCAGGATAAGAGGGCATGGGGGTAAGCACATCCGATTCGGCACCCTCGTACGCTCCACTGTCACCGGCGGATACCGAAATCGTAATCCCTTCAACATTCGCTTCTTCCGCGAGAGTGTCCCAAGTAGATTGAGCTCCCGGGGCATAGGCTTCTTCCACAAGCTCCCCTGTACCGTAACTTAACGAAAACACTCGCGCAGTATCTTGCGCCACCACTTGGTTCAAAGCACTGCGTAGACTGCCGGCCTCATAAACTTGGATATTTGATCCTGGAGCTGCGGTCTCCATCATTTGCATATCGAGACTCAGTTCCGCTTGGTAGTCGAACATGTACGGCGTGCACTCCGAATTACTGGCCGTACAGGCATTGGGTCCAAGATACGCAACCGATACATTGGGCGGTTTAAGACCGAATTGTTGAGCGAATTGGTCTACGTCTTGTTGTGATAAGTTGGCCACGTCGGCTGCGGTATAGACGGCCAAATCCGCCGGTCCGTGCAGGGTGGTTTGCTGTTCAAGGGCCGTCCCATGCAGCGCCTCGACCACCGAGTTCGACGCGGGATTCCAAGGAGCGATAATGGTCCCCGACGCGGCAGATCCAAATAATGAGGCGGCAGAAGTGGTCGCCACATCGTGACCAACAAAGTTCGCCGTAGGCAATTGCACCGTTCCCGTATTGCCATTGCCATCTTCAACCGTCAGTGCGAGACTTACCTGCTGAGCCTCGGACACCGTAAAGTCCAAGATGAACTGGCCGGCGGCGTTGGTTACCGTACTGTCGACGGGAAATTCAGCACCCTGATAGGGTCCACTAAGAGCGGCATAGCCGGCGGTAGTATCGGGAACGCCATCATCGGTCACGGTAATCAGGTAGCGCACCGCCATCCCCGGCTCACGCACGCCGTTGGAGATAAGCTTAGCCGTGACGGTCATGCCACCCGTGGTATTGCTGTTTGTATTACCCGAAGGGGCGGGTTTCATGGCACTTTGGGGGGCATAGGTCACCATCGGCATCTTTGATGCCGGTGTCAGATTGCCCGCCAACTGCGGAAGCGCGGTATTCACTACCAGACCAGTAATTCCTTCGGCTTGTTGCAACATCGACGGAATACTGACGGGGCCATTGGGCGCCACAAATTGGTGACGATTGTGGCTATAACGTTCGAGATGGGTAGAAAAGAGTCCGTTAATGGTGGAGACGGGTCCTGTCACATTCAGCATTTGACCATCTTGGCTGACCTTAAATCCCCGCCCATCCAAATATTGCGTCACTTGGCTTGCGAGTTGCGCACTCGGGCCATAGAGACTCATCATCTGAGCATGTGTCAAAAAATGCTGATAATTAGGCGATGAGGGATCACTCACTTCTTGATCATATTGTGCTAATCCAGAAGCATTTGATGATGGTAGGACCACGCCAAAGGTCCAATTACTGCTTGATGAAACCGGACCAACAGGTTGACTGGCCTGTAGACTCTTCGGTGAAACCAAATTCGCCTTGGCAGGTAACAACAACGGAAACGCTGATGCTGCCTGCGCCGGAATCGTGGTTACCGAAAAAAGACTCAAAAGCCCCAGCGCCGATGCACCGGCAAGCCAGGGCCGAACACGCAATTTCGTCACCTAATTTCCTCCCCCTATGTTAGGTAATAAATGGTACAAACACCATTTCTAGGAGGAGCCTCAAATATCCTCTTTCTTGAGGAAAAATTCTTACGACTCTATCTCGGCACTCACCTTATCTAGACGCTCACGCTCCTCGGCGTTTAACGCAAACCTCATGGCGCCAGCATTTTCTACCGCCTGGCTCACCCGCGTCGCACCAGGAATAGCAAAGACCATCTCCCCTTTCGCGGAGATAATCCAATTTAATGCCACTTGTGAGGGCGTTACCTCTCGGCGGTGTGCGATGTCTTCAATGACACGGATTAAGGGTTCGGTTTTCTTCAAATAGCTTACACGAAAGTGCGGATCCATCTTGCGCAGCCCTTTAGGACGGATGGCGCTATGATGGAACTTACCCGAGAGAAGACCTTGCGCTAACGGAGAGTATGCAATAATGCTCACACCAAGATCTCTTGCGGCATCAAGCAGACCGCTCTTTTCAATCCGGCGATCTAAGAGGTTATAGCGTACCTGATTGGATGCCAGGCCATGCCCATAGGACTTCAACAATCGATGCGCTTGCACCATCTGGGCCCGAGAAAAGTTACTCACTCCAGCGTGCGCGATCAATCCTTGATCTAACAGGCGGGCCATCGCACGCATTTGATCGGCCATCGATGAGCGCGAATGCGGCTGATGAATTTGATAAAGCGTAATGGGCCGTCCGTGAAGGCGTCGTATGCGCTCAGCAATGCTATCATCAATCGATCGTGCCGAGCGCAGAAGCGGCCACCATTTGGTGGCAATAAAACTCTCTTCAGGCGCAATCCCCAATGTCTCGAGGGCTGTCGCTAATGCTTCCTCCGAAGCCCCTTTTCCATAGATCTCTGCTGTATCGAACCAATTTATGCCATGCCTCACCGCTTCCTCGACAATGGACAAGGTCAGTGCATTATCCAATTGTGGCCAAAACTTTCCGACCAATCCCCGTCCTTGGCTAAATTGCCAAGTGCCAAGACCAATCGGCGACAAGTAGGTGTCCGAGGTGCCTATGCGATAGTGCATGGGAAAATCGTTGGTGGTATTCATAGGTTGAGTATAGCGAGTAAGAATCCATTCGTCATCCGCAGCCAGAAAACACCTCATGACGCGGGGCAATACACGCCCGCGTCATGAAAGGGGTTAGGAAGGTTAGTTGTCTGACAAGACGTAGACGGTCACCGGTTGCACACCAAAGTCGGAAATAATGGTGGAATCTTGATTCATAAAGATATCAAT
>NZ_JBYCKN010000191.1:0-20836 GCF_057473405.1 Sulfobacillus sp. TH-112 | reverse complement strand
GTGACCGACTTGGGCGAATCGCTGTCGGTACTTGACATGGAAATTTGGCCAGACAACGCCTTGGCCGCGAAAGACCTCGTGCACTATCCGGATACGGCCGAGCTTTTTATGCGCGGTCCGGGGTGGCGTGCGCTCTTGAGCGACACAGCGCCCTTTTCCGCGAACGATATTCTCACCCACTATGATGATGGGTACCTTCGCCAGGCCGACGGCCAATGGACTCCCAAAAACATTCCCGGCACCACACCGAGAAAAACTAATGATCAATAACCTTATAAGAGGTAGAGAAAACCGGTAGCACGCTTACGCATACATGGTAAGGTGCTACCGGTTCACCGCTGATTACTTAAATCCGAGTACTGGGTGTGGTCGATACGCCCCCTCTAAACGGACAATATCTTCAGTGGACAACGTCAAGTCGAGGGCCGCGATTGCATCGTCTAAGTGATGAAGCTTGGTGGCCCCGATAATTGGCGCCGTTATCGGTTTTTTCTGTAAAACCCAAGCCAGAGCCACTTGCGCCATGGACACCCGCCGTTCCTCGGCGATTTCGGCGACTCTTCCGACAATCTCTCGGTCAGCACTTTCCATGGCGGTGTATAGAGTTTTTCCAAATTGATCCTTCTCGGAGCGCTTGCTGCTCTCATTCCACGGTCGCGCTAACCTGCCGCGCGCCAAGGGACTCCAAGGGATCACCCCAATGCCTTCCTCTTCGCATAAGGGCAGCATTTCGCGCTCCTCTTCGCGATAAAGCAAATTCACATAGTCCTGCATGGATTGAAACCGACTCCATCCATTCCGATCGGAAATTGATAACGCCTTCATAAATTGCCACGCATGCATCGAAGAGGCCCCGATGTATCTGGCTTTCCCAGACTTGACCACATCATTGAGCGCCTCCAATGTCTCCTCAATGGGTGTTTCATAATCCCATCGGTGAATTTGATATAAGTCGACGTAATCTGTACCGAGCCTCTTGAGACTATGATCAATCTCCGTCATAATGGCTTTTCGAGATAGTCCGCCCCCATTGGGGCCAGAACGCATTCGGCCATGAACCTTGGTAGCCAGCACAATCTCATCGCGGTGAGCATAGTCCCGTAGCGCCCGCCCAACGATTTCTTCACTCGTGCCATCGGAGTATACGTTCGCCGTATCAAAAAAGTTAATCCCCATGTCAAGTGCCTTTTTGATAAATGGCCGGCTTTCCTCTTCATTCAATACCCATTCATGATTACCCCGCTCAGGGACCCCATAGCTCATACAACCAAGACATATGCGTGACACCTGCAGTCCAGTATTACCTAATTTCGTATATTCCATGTTCTCCCACCCCTTTCCCCTATTGTACTGCGAAGTTGTCCTAGGTGGAGCCTGGGATTTCGCGCACCCCATTTCTGGTTGCAGCCGCCGAGTTATTCTTTATGGGCATCCTCAATGCCCCAAGCGTTCGTACTGATCAGTTGGACCGCGCATCGGTAAAAGGCTCCCCTCTCACGAAGAGCCATTCTCAAGGAGAATCGTATATTGTTACTTCTCATAATCTCTTTTATCTTCTGGGTCTTGGGGAGATGTCATGTGAATCAAACTTCCGCTTAACCGACCGAGTCATTTCCCACCTTAGTGCCGAACTCTCGGCCGCCATGTTCTGCTATGAGGATGAGTCGTCGTTGGTCTCTTGCGCCATCAACACCTTGCGCAACCGTTTCGTCAAAATTTTTTCCATCCCGAATGCTCTCAATAAAGGAAATAGGTTCACCAACAACGACGCGGAATACGGCACCGGATAGCGAGCTTTAGGGTGGGGAGAGGAAATCGCCCGCAATATTGTGCGAGCCACCTCTTCGGGGGACGTGGAGTAGCGGTCAATGCGAAATTCGTCGCCTTTTTGATACCACAAGCGATACGGTGAATCGGCTGAGCGCAACACCGTGAGGGAGGCTTCGGCGGCATTACGAGAAAAATCCGTTCTCACCGGTCCCGGTTCAATCAGGATCACCTCAATCCCAAAGGCCTGAACTTCCATCCGCAAACTATCACTAAGCGCTTCAAGCGCAAATTTCGTCGAACAATAAACCCCCATCATGGGCATACTCGAGCGCCCCACCACCGAGCTCAGATTGACGATACGCCCGCGACCGTGATCACGCATGACGGGCAACACCGCATGAATCAGTCGCAAGGGCCCGTAAAGATTCACATCAAAGGACTCTTCCACCAAATCTATCGGCACATCTTCAACGGCCCCCCGCTGACCATAACCCGCATTATTAATGAGCACGTCAATGCGCCTATGATGGAACAAGACCTCTTTGACTACCTCTTCTACCTGCGACGCATTGCGCACGTCAAGAGCATATTTATCCGTCGCCGAGACCTGCTCAATATCCATGAGGTTCCGCGACGTCGCAATGACCCGATAGCCCCGTTGATGAAGCAATTCTGCAGTCGCCCGACCAATTCCTGTCGAACATCCCGTAATCAGTACCACGTCTTGCGACGGATTGGATCCCATGCTTTCCTCCTATTCGACCATTGCACCTAAAGACTGTACCACCAGCACGGCTTGCGTAAGGTCCAGTCTTACCTGGCGAAGATTGACGCCGCGAAAGTCCACGCGGTCGAGAGTCGCTCCACGCAGGTCCGCCTGCGCTAAGTTTGCCTTATCTAGCAGAGCCCCCGTTAAGTCTGCACCACGAAAGTCGCACTTCTTCAAATTGGCTTCCCGCAAATCGCTTTCCACAAACCGTGCATCACGGAAATCTGCATTGGACATATCTGCATGTCGAAGGGCACAATATGAAAAGTCTCCACCAACTAGCGTCACGCCACTCCACACGATTTCGTCAAATTCGGTGCCAATCATGCGACATTGCAGAAACGAAGCGCCAAAAAAGTTGCTTCCTATCAGTCGGCAATTTAAAAAGGCACTGTCACGATGAATCGTACCGTTAAACTTTCCTCCTTGAAATCGGCACCGTTCAAACGTTACGTGGTCTGTGGCACACTCCATAGCATCGACATCACGAAATGTACAATCGATAAACTGCGTGCCGCGCACGCGCGTCATCTCAGGCCAGCCGTCAAACACCCGGTTGGTATAGATAAGGTCCAATTCCTCCATGTGGTCTGCTCCTTCGCCAATCTAGTCTAGACATGTTTCCCCGTCTGAGTCGCCGTCCTTAACGCCTCTTTAGCGAAAAATGGCACCAAGACTGCAATCACGGTCATAGCCAATAAAATTAAGAGCCAATCGCTAGGATGACTGACCACGAGCGGTCCCAGGATCACTGGTATGATAGCAACGCCAATGTTCGATGCCATACTATATCCTGCGGTGGCCAGTCCCGCTGACCCAGCACCCTCAGCGCGTCGGGCGGCCGATTCCAGGGCTAAGGTGTACCAGCCATTGCTGAGCGCACCAAACACGAAAAACACGAGGTCTAACCCGATCGCCGTGGGAGAGAGCGTCCCTGTGAGAAGAAAGGCACATCCCATGAGAAAGATAAGGGTCAAGATCCCTAGTATTCTCTGGAGACTGCGGCTTTTGTCTATCGACTCGCCGATCCACCCAAATATCACAGCCCCAGCCCCGGAACCGAGAAATGTTAGGGATGATAATAATCCGCCCAAGCTGGCCGCATGGGCTACATGCAGATGAGTTAACGCGCTGCTACTGATAGAACCATACATCACACTGATGGAGGAGACGACAAATCCCACAATCCACCAACCGGAAACCACCAATCGTACGCGCCCTAAAGGATCTCCCTCGGGAGCCCCTATTCTTCCCAGCGTCACCCACAAAACCCCGCCGACGATCACATTGAGCGCCACCGCCAACCACAAGTCGAAAGATAAGCTCAGATGTGGGGCTATTAGGGACCCCACAGCCATTCCAAAGAATAGCGTGCCAATCACGGCGCCAGTGGCACTCTTAGTGCGCACAATGCCTTGAAGCCGCAACACGGATCCTATTGGAGCGATTAAGAATGGATAGGCCATAGCCGCTAATACTTGAGCGACAAAAAAGAAAGCATACGAGGTCGCTAAGGCCCGAAAAACGAGCCCCACGACGCTCAGGATAATCGCGGTCCTTAGAACAGGCCGTGGACCCCGTCGAGCGGTCAGAAGTCCTGCGGGTAGAGCACCGACGATCATCGCATAGCCATATAGAGACACCAGTAATAAAATGGAGGAGAGCGAGCCTTTAAGACTTCCCATGAGGTCCGGTACCAAAGGTGCCAGCATAAACCATGAAAATCCCAACACAAAAGCAAAAAGAGCATAAGGCATTATAAGACGGGTGCGACTAGGCATAATGCGCCTCCTTAACCTCTCTGAGTAAACTTATGTCATCACCGTCCTCTTCGACGCACTTCACTGAGGCTCCTGCTGCCATTGGGTAAAGATCGGGGCGCACTACCTCACTCCTGGTGTTCTGTCTGATCGCGGAGGTTGAGTAACAGCTCCTCTAATTGCACTTCGGTCGGCGAAGCCGAGGGAAGCGCCTTTTCCACCGTATAGGAAGCACACACATTCGCTTCATACACCGCCCTCTCCCACTCCATGTGCGAATGCAACCGCGCTATTAATGCCGCCGTGTGCACATCGCCCGCACCCGAAGTGTCACGGGGAGGCACGGCCCTAGTCGGTATGAGTCGCGGGCGTCCATCATCGTCGAGAATCCATGCGCCTTCGGATCCGACCCGCACGATAGCGCGGGCGGTCGGAGCCAGTAGTCGCGATAATCGCCGCACCGCTTCGTCTCCCCTCTTTTCGCCTGTGAGAATGCTGGCTTCCCTAAAGTTGACTGTAAGAATGTGAGCGCATCCTAAGAGTCGACGACGCACAGAAGGCGAGATGTCTACCACCAATGGGCCAGGGTCAAAGACCGTTATAATGCGAGCCGATTGTCTCTCCACCCAATCCATCACCGCAGATGCAAAAGGTTCACGGACGAGGTGATATCCCGATATGTAGAGAGCATCACCATCCTCGATGGCAATCGAACGCAGGTGCTCCTTTGACATCATCGACTCGGCCCCACTGACCGTGAGAAACGTCCGTTCGCCGTCAGCTTCCACAATCGCTACAGTAAACCCAGTATCGGAATCCGCTACGGGCTTTCCGAGAAATGCTACTCCCATGGTCTCGAGATGTCGCCTGGCAATAGACGAAAAGGCCCCCTGGCCCAACCGCCCCACATACGCGGTCGGGCACCCCAGCCTGTGCGCGGCTGCAACGAGGTTAAATCCTCCACCGGGCGTAATTTGCCCCTCTTTGGCGAAGACATCCCCCCCACGCGGAGGCCAGGTGTCGACCACCGTAATGATATCCATGATGATGCCCGCCGCTACCAAAAGCCGTTGCGGCCTTATCATGTTGACCTCCGCCTACGACTCGCTACCCGCGAAACTCGAATGCGAGACGGCTTGCTCACAAGAAAAAGGCCAGCTCCCACGATAAAGGCGATGAGGAGAGAAAGACTCGAATTGGCAAAAACCCCGCGTGAGAACACTCCATGAACATAGGGAGAATCAGTAAAGATGAGACCGACACTCACTGCAATACCCCAGCCGATGATCGGCCAAAGCCGCACCTTAGGAACGGCACCATCCTCCACTTGTAATAGATGGGAAAAAACTTGTGCTGCGAGAAATACGCCCGCCCATGCTGCGAGTCCGACGCCTAACAGCAAGACAAAAGATTCAAAGGCCGCCAAGAAATTTTGCGCCACCAGCACCACGTAGGCTGTACCGATCATCATCACGACAGCATCAATGGCTACCGTCTTATAGCGCTCGAACGGAACAAATAGCGCCATCAAATTTAGTCCCGATGAATAGAGACTCAGGTCCGCCTCCACTACGAGTCCAGCCGCCGCTGTCACAAGATAGGCAATGGAGGCCCATCGCGGCAATGCGGCCCCAATGACTGCAATGGGATTTGCCGCTGTAGCCAAATGGGGCGATCGTGTCGCCATCAGAAGCCCGGTCGACATTAAGATGACCAGCGGTATTGCCGCCCCCAACACGACAGACCACAGTATTTTAGAGCGTAACACAGGACGACCTACATAACGACTATAGTCTGCCGCAGCATTAGTCCAACTGAGACCCGTTCCCGCAATGACAATGGAAAGTGCCGGCAAAAACCCATGAATCCACGATCCATAAGGGCGGTTCCACACCATAGCCCAGGAGGTATGCATCACTAAGAGCCCGATGATGCCGAGTGTCAAGACACCAAAAATATAGCTCGCCCACTTCTGAATAACCACCAATGTCGCTTGTCCCATCAGGCTCGCTAAGATGGTACACACCACCATGGTCGCCATCGCTTCCATCGCTACCGCCACTGGCGCATGCGGTTCAACAAATCCATAGAGAATCATTAACGCCAGCGTACCGGTGATGACACTAATGGTTTCCCAACCCAAAAGAGAGATCCAACTAACGAGCGCGGGCAGCACATTGCCGTACTTACCAAAGACCCGGCGAGAAAGCGCCATCATGGGAAGACCAGTTTGCGCTCCCGCTATGGAAAACATCCCGACAAGAAAAAATGATGCCGTCCCCAGAATAATTACCAGCAGCCCTTGCACAAAGTTCAATCCCAACGAAAGCAGGATGGCTCCATACACCATAGACATTAAACCAAGGTTAGCGCCACACCACACCCAGAACAAGTCACTCGCCTTACCATCTCTGGCCGTTAAGGCGACAGGCATGATCCCTGTGGTTTCGATGTGCCAGGGCCGGTTAAACTCCATCGCCTCCCGCTTCACCCAAAGTCCCCTCTCCGAATACCCGTCACGAGGACGGTCAAGATCCCTGATGCACCATAAGATTCTATCTTGCAACTGCACCCATGAACAGCAAATCACGATTCCCCCAGGAGCGATTTTAATACACCCTGCGATGAATCTGGGCAATTCAACGATAAATCGGCTATGTGCAAAATGTGGTTGGATTTCCTCGTTTCTTGGCTCAATCTTCCGTTCTCAGCACGACCGGCCAAGGTTGGAATATGCGGTCCGTATTGACGGCATGCTATCCTGCCGCTGGTTGGAATCCGCCGACCACGGGCCCTACGAACCAGACAGTGATGCGGGCGGTGGACAATGGTTACTATCCATCGCGCGATGCGTCGGCGGCCTCCGACAGCAGATCTTGAATCGGTGCATGAATCCCGGGAATGTCCTGCGTGGCTGTCGTCCACACAATCTCGATATCCACTTCATCGTACCCATGAATGAGTACGTTGCGCATGCTCTTCATGACGTTCCAGGGTAGGACGTCCGCATGGTCCTAGAGGAATTCCGCCGTCAGCCGGCCCGTCGCTTCCCCGATAATTTCCAGTTGGCGCATAATGGCACTTTGCCGGAGTTCATCATCCAGGAACTCTTCGTGCGAAATCGCTTCCGTCCAGCGCTTGATTCGCTGGACAGCCTCCGCGATATGGGTCAATGTGCTGAAGTTATCACGTTTCGGCATAAATCACGCGCCGCGTCGAAAGAATTTCCTCCCGCAATACGGGATAGAGCCGTTGCTTGTTGGCCACATCCACGCGACGTCCCAGCAGTTCCTCGAGGTCTCCCACCAAACGCCCCACGTCAAAGAGCGATCGAATGGGTGACATGGGTCCCATTTCATAGAGCACGTCGACGTCACTCTGGGACGTAAAATCGTCGCGCAAAACCGACCCAAAGAGCGCCAACTCCCGAATCCCATAGCGATGACAAAGGGCGGTCAACTCGTCCGGGTCGATGGAGATTGGTAAGCGTTCAGGAATATTCACGGTCTGGGGCATACGACATCCCTCCTTCTCCTATCATACGGCGTGCGCCCAGCAAATCAAGGTTTCTTCAGCTTTTCTCAGACTATTTGGCTAAATAGCTAACCGGCCCGAATGTGCATGAAGGCCACTCATCTCAGGCGGCCGATCCAACCACGTTTTGCACACTACAGCAGGTTATTCGGAAGACGCCTTCAACCAGGTTTTGCACAAAACAGGGCGACTCACTATCGAGGGGACAGAATACGATCCAACCCTAGATTGCAAATGGCCGATAAATCTTCCGGTACAGCCCCGTTTCACCCACAACATGGTCAACAAGCGTACCAAGGTGGCTCATGCGGCGGTATTCCACGCTAAGCGTACTCTCGGAGTCCCCACTCTACTAATTGATGCAGAGCCCTGACTGAGGAACCTTAAGTCAGAGATCCGAGAAGCTCAGTAAACATCTTGTCCCTCGCCTGGATAACGACCAACCAGCATCACGCTATGACACACGCGATAAGGTGAGCCGGGTAGCGATTCAGTCCATCGTGTGTCCGACCGTATCTACTGTATGGGATCTTTCTATCGGTGTTCCCTGACGTTAGACTGGACGTCGCCATCAAAACCTCCCCGCCGCGCTTGATCGAGAGGGAGGGACCGCCCCAATAGCGTCTCATAATCGCGGCTTTTGATAGCCGAGATGCCTTCACGAATGCTCCGCTGAATTCCGACCAGGGGACGCAGGATATCGACCCGCAGTCCCGCCTTTTGCATCGCATGAGTATTAGGTCCCTCGCCCCCCTGTTGGACCTCAATATCGCGACCGATCACTTGACTTACAGTAGACACCAACTTCTCAACGCCCAAAAGTGAACCACATAATGTATCGGTGGTATTCTCATGACCCGCTCTCGAAATCACCATCGCTGCAGCCATCGCATACTTACGCCGAAGCTCCTACCCTAGCGTGCCAATCCCTCACGAAGTGACCCAGGGGACTCGCGCCATGGCGTGTTGAATATTAGACACTTCGCGCTCCAAATACCCATTGTGTCTTAAAAACGACGATGCGATGCTGGTCTTCATGATTTCTGCTTCGGTCTCCTTGTGAACCGGTGCCAAGACACTAGTACTCTTTGAGGCATTCACAATGCTGGTATAAGCGATAAAATTTATGTGCGCTGGCAGGACCGCTCAACGCTGATGAATACGGGTGTCGTCTTGCATAATTCCGCCACCATATTGGACCCCATGTGCGGTGTTGATATCCTCACCAGCGTCTTCACCACCACGCCTTCGTCGCCCAGAACTGCAGCCAAATTGCATGCCGCGTGGAATAAGAGAGGGTTTCATCGCGATTCCCAAATAAGGACCTGCTCTATCGAGAGACAGGTCGTATCCTCATGCCTATTTTCGTCCTATGTTGCCTTAACCCCCTCATTGGCGATGAGTACGCGGGGGATGACGATGATAGGGGTTTCTCCTAGACACCATAGCATTAAGATGTCGGCCACCGTTTAGCACACTTAGGTCGTCATGATCCCTTATATGACGCCTAGATCCCATCCAACGGTTCCACAGGCGTTTTCCTCGTGAAGGAAATCGGATGACCGATCGAGATATGTGCCCATGGGATCGTCGACGTAAGCGCCCCTCATCTGAATACCGAACAACAACCAATAGAGCGCACACTAGCATCACCGTGAGGGATGCCACTAAAATCCAAAGAACTGCCATCTCTCCGTGACCGGAATTCATCTCAATTCACCCTTTCGATGCAATCGATACAACCATTAGTCGCTAGCCGGTTCGACAATAGTCACGGGAATGGGAGACCTTTGGAAAACGGCAAACGATACGCTCCCCACCCACGAGCCTACCTTAGAGGTACCACGTCGTCCGAGAATAATTAGATCCATATTGTGATCGATGGCGTAGCGTACGATTTGCTCATGAGGAAGGCCCAGGACGGTCACGGTATCAATCGCATGGCAACAGGCCAGGAGGTCTTCGGTTTTCTCCAAAATTTCTTCTGATTGTCGGCGCGCCGCAATAAACGCTTCGGGCAGCACCATGGCTTGCGTGGGCGCCATGACATGCAACAATGTTACCGAAATACTTTTTGTCGGCGCATGGTCACCGAGCCACCGAGCAGCCCGAAGCGCCGAGGGGGATCCATCGGTAGGCAACAAGACTGAAAGTGCCATTTGTCTCTCTCCTTTCTTCCACCTTCACTTGTCATGAAGAGTAGCCTCTATCACGAAACATATCCTCGTTAAGAAAATATGAGCCGACAACCGTAACGGGTATGGAGGATTCTTGCATCAAAGAAAAGGACAAACTTCCCAGTAAATTCCCTAGCCGCGTATGTCCTCGTCGCCCCACCACAATCGTGTCGACAGGTCTTTTTTCGCTATAAGCAATGATGGCATCCGCTGGCTGCGAATCTTCGAGAATGCGGCATTCTACAACGTTCAAATGAGATAGGAGTTGGCGCGTCTGCTTTAGAGCGCTCTCCGCGTGTTCGTACGTTCTTTGCCACGCCGTTTGCAGTACCACCGACTGTCTTTCAGCGGTGAAATGGAACAAGCCATGCGACATCACATCGTTATCCGTGGTGGCTAGTCCCAAGACCGTCACCACATAAACGTTGGCACCACAGTGCGTAAGCGTGTGGTCAGCCCATGCCGCAGCTTTTAGAGCTTGCGTGGAGCCGTCTGTGGCTAAGACTAAAGAAAGAAGCTCACCCACGGAAATCCACATCCTCTCCCAGTCATTTGTCACTTTTATGGTAGGCCGTCTGACGAGAAAAATAGAGGGTCTTACGGTCATGGTTAATGGGCCATGTGGGTCCTTTGTAGAGTACTAGGCAGGCTATCGTTTAGGGCCGCCACTTCCATGCTGACCGTCAAATCTCAAGTTATCCCAAAAGGCAAAAAATTAACTCGGTAAATGAACCGCAAAACGTTGTAGGCTCAACATTATCAGTCCACCCTTCTTAAGGAGAACATGCTGGTGATAGGGCGGTTTGGTGGTATCCGTTCCAAGAGCTCAATTCATCATGCCGGGATTCGCGGAGCCCCAAGAGATAGTAGCCGAACATCCCGGGGTGTTTGTCAAATCCGACCCTACCAACAAGCTCAATGATTTTTGCCGATATGATTCCCCCGCATCATGTGATCCGCGTCGTCAACGACGCGGTGGATCCACTGAGTGGCGCACCGTGACTAAAAAATCGGAGCGATACCAATGTCATCTGGTACCGAACACAAACGAACGTCCGCATTTTCGAGCATTATGTCAGTGGCCTTGCGTCAAGTCCGCGGTTAACCATGGCGCACATCCGCCGTTCCTCGGACGTCCACGGCCGCGATGCCGCCACACGCGACAGAGAGCTTTTGGTCACCCTGGGTAGTTACTCGCTGCCCTCGCTTGGGATTAGTCTCGTGCCCTCTTACACCCGTTGCTACGTCCCAGCGAGCACAGCATTTTTCCGGCTATAACCATCACAGAGTGTCAGGTGGTGTTTGTGCAACATGCGCGGGTTTTCTGGAAACAAAAATCCTGCAATCCCTTGTAGGATGCTGGTTTGTAAACTTTTGGTGTGCCCGAAGGGACTCGAACCCCTGCTTCTCGTTGGTCCCGCCTTGGTGTGTCTCAAATCATCTTGAGTGTTCGTTGAAAACCCCATGTTAACAGGAAATTTTATGATTTTATGTCAAGCCGTGTCCATGGCAGTTATGACGGTTTTGAAATTCTCTGCGGCCCGCTTTGGTTCCGATCCGAAGAAAAACACATCCATTTTTTCAGCGGAGTCCGCCTGCATATTGGGTAAGAGATGGCCATAAATCTCCAAGGTGATGCTGATGTTCGCGTGGCCCATCCGTTCGCTCACCACTTTGACCGGCACTCCCTCAGCCAGCCAATAGCTCGCCATCGCATGACGTAGATCATGGAGCCGCATTGTCTTGGGTAATCCAGCCCGCGCGACTAAACGCTTGAAACCGTCGTACACGTGTCCGCCAGCAAGCCACGTCCCATTTCACGTTGTGAAAACGCATCCCTCTTCTTGCCATGCGCTTCCGGCCACCTGACGCTCGATCTCTTGGTCGCGTTGGTATCGTCCTAACACGTGAGCACATAGTCTGAGAGCACTATAACTCGACGTCCCGCGGGCGTCTTCGGCGGATTGGCGGTTCGCTTGGCACCCCATCCGACTGGGTCCGTTGAATAGTCACCACCTTGCGATCCCAATCAATGTCGTCCCACTTCACGGCCAAAGTTCCCTCCCTTCGGCACCCCACCATTGCAAAAACACCCAGAGCGCGTACAGACGCTCCGACTCCGCGGCCCTGAGCATACCTCTGGCCTCTTTCGATCGTCGGAATCTACAGCCGGCGCTGCGACGATTTCGGAGCCTTTGCCCCGTATGAGGGATCCTTGGACAGCAAATCCCACGCTACGGCGTCCTAAAATGCTCCATGAATAATCACGCGAACATGGCGCACAGTCCCTGGGGACGTGCCTTCGTCCAACAGTCGCGTGTAAACGTTCTGGATATCGAGCGGGTTGAGGGTATTCATACGACGGTCGCCGATAAGTCTCTGGATGTGAGCGATGTCAGCACGATAGCGAGCTACGGATGACGGTCGGACCACGACTTGAGGGAACCATCGATTAAGGTACTCGCGTACTGTCTCCTCGCTCGTCGCCTTGCGGTTTGGGTCTTCGAAATATTGCGCGGCTTCCTTTTCGGCCCAATTCTTGGCCTCTTTCTTGGTACCAAACGTTCGGGTCGTCTCCCGACGCCTTCCAGTACTTACATCATAGAGAACGACTCGGCCCTTCCAGCGACCACAGCACAACTTACGCGGCTCGACAGCATAGGGATCCCTTATTGCAACTCGGCATAAAATTATCTCACCTAAAACAAGGCTTCGCGGCAACACACAAAAACTCCTCCCATGCTGGTTGGTCGGACGTTCTCAACTCACTTTCGGTCTTTCGGTCAAATCGGACCGCCTTCTGGTCACCGTCTACCGAGGGTTCATCAACCGCAAGTTCTTTGATTGCGTGGGTCCGCTAACTGCAGTGACGCCCTCCAAGGAAGGGCCGTAGGGGTCGGCACCATACGTCTTAATCAGAGGGGATCGATTAGCCCGAGGAGTTGCAACACCTAGGATGGCGAACTATTCCCACAGTTAGCGGCCATGATTTCACGAAAAAACAAGCTCCATGGCCCGCCCTGCCCGTCGCAGCACCGCCAGCCGTCCTGCCACGTGTCACTCCCTCCGTCAACTGGGATGGTGGCCACACGAGTCACGCTTCTCGACCGCAAGTGAGAGCAAATTTTGCCGGCCCGCTAGTTGCCGATCGGGCGGCAGAGGACGAGTTCATGTCAATCTGCGGCTCCTTGTACGCGTCGATGGCGCCAAAGTTGTCCGCGGATCCATTAAGAAGGACCTTGCGCTCCATTACGAAACTTGACGATCCGCTCGACGGAATTGCACAGCTGCCCGCCAAGGTCGAACAGATAATCGCCTCCAAATTCCTCCGAAGCGGACTTCCTGCCATCGATGCAGAATAGTGGAATTACCTGATTGAAGACATAGTCACAGGATATCCCTCGCGATCCCGAACACGTACGCTCAGTTCTCAATCGTTTGAAAGACGCACCGAAGGGGTTGGAGCACGTTGCCCAGTGAGACGAACTGTTGGGTGTCTAGCATATGGGATGACCTATTTCGTCTAGACTATCATCCTTCATACCGTTGCCACGGTATATTGAAGGTCTCGAACCTCTACCACAGAAGTAGACGTACACCTTAGACGACTGCTATCAAATATCGCTAGGTTGTGACCGGTTGGAGAGATAGTACTTTGATACTTGATTCCGTGATATTGGAAGCGCCCACCATCGCGAATGCTCTTGATGAAATCGCAAATATATTGCGTGGGCAAATAGTCCAGGGAGCTGTCATTTCTTCTTAGCGGCCGGGCAATCTCTCTGCTGATTTGTCTCAGGTGACCCTTATTTATGGCATGCTGGGTACAGTCGAGACCTGAGAACGCACTAAGTCTGTCAATAATGCTTAAATCGACAATATCGATTGGTTCAGTCACCATAAAGGCGGCAATAGTAACATAGTCGTGGGCGCCGGCCCGGATTTCCTTCAAAGTTGTCAATTCATCGGTTGCAACGTAAAGATAGGGTATGCCTTGGGGATTAGCCCGTCCTGCACTGGCCTTTAGCAAGGGTGGCGCCCCCATGTCCGTGGAAGAAAACCCATTCTCATCGGATAGCCTGGCGCGATAAAACACTGCCCCGGCCTCATAACGCCGTTTTGCATATGCGCAAAATAGTTGTAACACTTCGGTATTCATATGGCTGGTATGAAATCGGCTTTCCGTCTTGATCGCTTTAACAAAGGCTTCCCAGTCTCCAGTTTTTATCAGGGAGTGTTCGGCCATGTAAGTTGGTTGCACCGATTCTGCGATACCAACCGGGCCGTTAAACAGTTCGGGGTTTTGGGCGTATTGTTCTGCACAAATTCCCGTGACGATTCGATGAACGAGGCTTCTCTCAACGTTAAATAGGTCCCAGTTGTCATGGAGTTCGTCCTTTAGCAGGCGCAGATTCTCTGGGGGGTAATCGGCCGACAACAATTTAACAGGTTTATAAACAGCCAATAGCTCCTCAAACAGGGGAACCAAAGTATCGTGCTCATTTGCATCGTAGATAGGGACGTTTTCGCTGTGGCAAATATCACAGTGCCCCTTATGCCCCAGGCGCGCGATGATGGCTTTGATTTCGGTGTCCTTAAAGCAATTTTCACAACAGATCATTGGTCCAACGCCTTAGTGAGGTAATCGCTGATAAGTTCGATGTGGTGCATGATTGATAGCTTTTTTAGCGTCCCGAGACCTGGATACGTACCCTCACGGTAGTGCTCCTCCAATATCTTGATCGCTCTCGTTTTCAGACCTTCTTCCTTGTTCCACTGCACCAGCTTGGTCAATGCTTCGTAAAACTTGCCCGCAGGGTCACTTGTGTCCTCGTTCGTGTCTGATAGAAAGTGCCTGACGCGGAGATTTTGCTTAGGATCGAAGTAGACAATGTGTATAGCAACGGCAAACGGAGCGAAACCAGATTCTGAGTATTCATTGCCGACAATCGAATAGTCGGAAAATCCGACGAATCCATCATCATGGTAGTAACGGTGTTCGGCAGAAAAAAATTCGTCATCCCTATCTGCATAATCCGCATTTCGCAATTGTTTTTGGAAGGGATCTTCTATGATAACTCGGTTTTTTCGGACCGGCCTAAAAGTTCGTGCATCCGGAACCAACTGATAGGCCGCAGGATCCTCTAGTAGATAGTATGTGTAATCGTCTAAAAGATTTTTATCTTGATGAATCAACATGAGTCGTTCCCTTGGGATGGCCGGTGGTTCGTGCAACAACCGGGGCGTCACATAATAAGCCTGGATAAGATTAGGGTGGGCTAAACACATCGAATATTTTAGCTTTAAAGGATCCGTCTCCTCTACCACGTCCATTTCCCCAGAAAAGTTTCCCACCTGAGGATTTTGTACAACCGCAATCGGTTGGTTTGCATCCCGAAACGACTCCAATGTTTTGAGGAGAGTGAACGAGAGTTTAATCGGCTCTATGATCGGTATAACATGAAAACCCAGCAATGAATTCTCAAGTATTTCTCGGATTGCGAGAAGTTCATACTGTCTGCCCCTTAGATATGGTAGGTACATAACATTGCTATCCTCCGAATGTGTTATTTAAAAACTTGTTCAGTTTTCTATAGTCCTCAGACACAAAATTCGAGAAATAAACCAAAGACTTAAGTTCGTACGGAACTTGACCGTATGCAATGGGCTCCACATTGCTGCGCTTCTTTAATTCAAACAGAAAGTGGCGATACGCAACCTCAATCTCTATATCGTGGAACCACCGGAAGCACTCCTTGTAGTATTGGGCCGGTTGGGCCGTCGGCACCCGACCATAGTGCTTTAATAAAATATTTTCAAACTCATGCTTTCGCAAAATTTTAAACAAGGCCTTGTGTTCTAGTTTTGAACCGTCGTCCACCGGCTCTCTCTTATGACTTATCGTTTGGTTTCGAGTAAGTACGTAAATGCCAACGCGAGTATCTCCAGCTAATTTCTTCAATGTTCGCTCGTAATTGGATTCTGACGTGACAACGCACACGCTTTTAAATGCCTTGTAGTAGTCAAAGACTTGCGTGCGTAACCGATCCAGCGTGTCCAATTCTGTCTTGATTTCGTACACAACAGCCCGTCCGTTGATAAGGACGAAATCAGCCTTAGACTTGTTAACAGCGACCTCTGAAAGGGCAGTTGTGGTATTCAGACTGTGTCGGCCCAAGAGAAGTTTATTGAGTAGCGTGTTTTTATAAAAATACTCGTTTCTGTATGATGCGTTAATTACCTGATAGATATTTTGCATCACAGCCCTATTATCTTGTGACTCGACACCTTGGAGGTACTTCCAAACGACGGCATTATACACAGAGTTTGACTTCTCGTTAATAAGATCCAGCACAGTCCTCTTCGAGAAAATTCGATTTAAAATGGTATTGGTGCTCTCCATGACCTCACCTCCCCGTCCACAGACGCTCCCAATTTCGCTATTCTATCTTAAGCATTCCTGATCGCCCGAACTCCATCCGAGGCCCTCCCCGCTTTGATACCACAGCCAGAGACTCATATTACCGGGGCATCACGCCGCAACGCTCGATAAAGCGTAGCTCTAGAGACATGTAACGCCCGCGCCACTTGCTCGGCCGAACTCTCTCGAGTGGCCATTAGTCGTTGAGCCATACACACCTGTTCCGAAGATAGACGCATGGGACGACCGCCCATGCGTCCTCGAGCCCTGGCAGCCGCCAATCCGGCATTCGTTCGCTCCCGGATAATTTCTCTTTCGAATTCGGCCATTGCCCCAAAGCTATGAAAGATTAACTGG
This sequence comes from Sulfobacillus sp. TH-112, assembly GCF_057473405.1. NCBI lineage: Bacteria > Bacillati > Bacillota > Clostridia > Eubacteriales > Clostridiales Family XVII. Incertae Sedis > Sulfobacillus > Sulfobacillus sp. TH-112. The sequence continues at coordinate 4,048 of NZ_JBYCKN010000191.1, read as the reverse complement.
CCCCCAGCGGTCGTCGTGTCCATTTGTTCTTGTAGACTTCGGAATCCAACCCCGCGGTCGCGCAATTTCCCTACCACTTCGATTAGATGGCCCAGAGAACGACCCAACCGATCTAACTTCCAAACAACCAGTACGTCGCCATCCCGAGCAATACTCCATGGCTTCCGAGAGCCCTGGTCGGTCAGCACTACTACCGGACATCACATCGCGGAAAATCCGGTCACAGCCTACCTTTTGCAAAGCGTCTTCCTGGAGCGCCATCGTTTGGTCCGTGGTGGAGGCGCTGGCATAGCCGATCAGCATAGCTTCCTCCCCTTGATGCGATTGTCGCAAAACCCATAAGCCTTGTCTATTCCTGAGACACACATTTCGAGACAAAGTTTTGACACAATCAAACTGATGTTTTTAGCACAAACCACCGACCACCTCACAGACTAACCGTTGTGAAGAAACCGTGTCTCCGTCTAAGCGAGGACAGACACCTGCGGTGGATAGAATGCCGTGCCCCCCACGGTTGAGGTTAACCAGCGACCAATGTCAGGCGTCTCGCCGGAAATCGGATTAATAGTCCTGATGTCACTGGACGAAGAGCGTCCTGCCACGGCACGCGACTTGGGTCGCGCTGACCTCTATACCGCAGATCGGCGACTCCGTCCGCCGTGCGACGATGTAAAGGCAACCATGGAGCCACAGGCCGTGATATCTATGATGTGCAGTGTCCCTAGGGCCCGCGGACAGGGATAATCGATCCATTCCACACCGTTGACATAGGAAGTGCGATCCTCGTTATATAAATACCACACGGGCAGAGGGTCACCATTCCACTGTATGCAGCGCGACAAGACTCGTAGTCGTAAGCAGCTCATAATGCTTTGGTGGTCCCCAACCCTAAAGAGATGTGTGCTGGGTCATGAATTAGCCCAAACAGTGGTGCCGAATTTCCTGCGTCCCGTTCTGCGGCCCGCAACCGTCCAGCGCAAAATGAAAATCCCGCAATCCCTTGTAGGATGCGGGTTTCAAACTTTTGGTGCGCCCGAAGGGACTCGAACCCCTGCTTCAGGCTTCGGAGGCCTGCGTGATATCCACTTCACTACGGGCGCATCAACTAAAAGATTATATCATCCCTGTGCCACACATCGCAAGTTACGGATCCCTCATCCACGAACCGATCTTAGAGTTTACCCAACATTAATAGGATACCGAGGCCAACAAACATGATACCTGCTCCTAAATGAATGTATTGTGTTGGTACTAGACGCGTTACGGCCTCCCCAAAAATCACCGCTAAAAGAGCACTGAGCGCCAACGCTACCGCTGCTCCTACAAAAACCGAAGTCGTCGACTCACTTTGCGCCGAAAGTGTCATGACTGTCAGTTGCGTCTTATCCCCTAACTCCGCAAAGAAAATTAACCCGAAGGTTGACAGAAAAACCTTCCAATCCACCCGGATCCCTCCCTGAAAGGCTCGTGCTTCGTCCTCAGGGAATAGATATGACGGTCATGCCTTATTCATGCACCACTGACTCGATTACGGTGGTCTCGGATACGAGTCCTAACCGTTTGACCCAGCGCTCGGTATCGTCCCAGAGTTCTTGTAGAAATAGTTCTGGCGACCAATCTAGCACTTCCATGGGTGCTCGCAATCGGTTTCCCAACCTCTCCATAATGCGAAAGAGATCATCCCTCAACACCAGCAGTTGCCCCTTTGCATCTTTGTCCATCGTGGGCAGCATACGATTCAAATAGCGGTCCGAAAAAGCTTGATGGCGCGCTTCATCCTGCAATGTGCGACGTGACAATCGTCCGACTACAGTGTCGGGAAATCGATCGGCAAATCCCCCATAAAACGTCTTGGCAAAGAGATCGCTAATGAGGATCCCAAACACCCACTGAACAGGGTCGTGTTTCTGTAAAAGTCTTGCGTGGTAACGCCACATTTCTGGTAGGCGTCGACTCGGGAGGGGTTCGACCTTGAGCACCCGATATAAATGATTCAAATTACGAAAATGACGGGCTTCGTCCAAACCCATGCTCGATAAATAGAGTGCCGGTTCCGTATGCCCTTCAGTTAATATCAAGGGCAGAACGGCACTCACTCCTAACATCGCCGTCTGTTCCCCTAAATATACGGGCGTAATCACCTGACCCAACGCCTGCTTCTTCTCTTCGGGAATTCCCTCGACAAGCCCCCAATCGATTTCATCACTCCCCCACTGAGAGTGAATGCCCTTTTCAAACAGGCGTAAAAATTCTTCGTCGTTAATTTCCGGATTGACATGAATCATCACGAGGCGCCTCCTTAACCAGGTAGATGATTCACTTTACTCACTCAGGGCTGCTATGCCGTAGGGTCGAAAGGCCCCACTTTGCACGTCTAGATGGTCCCATTATCATGACCACTGCCGCCATAAAAGGACCTCATGGACCCTCAGATGCGGAACAAACGGCAACAGCATTTCGTTCGCAGACACACTATCATCAAACCCAAAGGCGTCTTTGAACGGAGGTCTTCCCCATGATTGAGGTCTTTTCAAAACTACATCCGTGGCTGACCATGGCTTTATGGCAATGCACCATCTGGGCATTAGTACTGGTCGGCATTATGGTGCTCCGCCACCACCACTAGTGCTATCAATCGTGTCTACGATCCGAATCATAGCGGGCATAGTGTGCAGCCGCTTCGGCACGCCGGGTATAGCCGAGTTTACTCAGAATATTGCTCACATAATGCTTTACCGTTTTCTCACTTAAGAACAAGGATTCGCCAATTTCCCGATTGGTTTTCCCTTCTGCCACCAAGGCTAAGATCTTGGACTCATTGTCGTTGAGCTCTTCAATCGGGTCCTTGGGTCCTTGTGCTGTCCTCAGCCGTCGAAACAGCGTGGCGGTCACCTGCGGGCTAAATAAGGACCCGCCTTGGGCCACCGTCCGAATTCCTTCAATCACCGTGTGACCGCGAGATTCCTTTAATAAATAGCCCGAAGCGCCAGCATCAATTGCGTCTAATACCATCTCGTCTTGCCCGAACGACGTGAGCATAATCACTTGAACGTGTTCATCTTGTTCCTTTATCTGACGGCACACCTCAAACCCATTCACGTCTCCCATACGCACATCCAGCACGGCCACGTCCGCTTGATGCGGTATATTCTGAATGGCCGCCAAACCGGTGCCATAATCCCCTACCACTTCCAGGTCGGGTTGATGGTCAATAAGATTCTTCAGCCCCATTCGAACCACCTCATGGTCATCAACAATGGCCACCCGAATGATACTGTCTACCTCATGGCTATCCATATACCCTATCCCCCAGTCATTAAAATAACTTCGTTGAGTCCGCAGAACGGGGCCACCGAAATTGCACCGTCGTGCCGTGCCCCGGTTTACTAGTCACGTCCATCACTCCACCCAGCTTTTCCATGCGACGATTCATATTTTGCAATCCAAAATGATGATTGAGATCGGATACAGCAGCGTCATCAAACCCTACACCATTATCTTCGATCCACAATTGATGTTCCCAATCCGTACTTTGCCATCCCACAATCACCTGCGAGCTCTCGCCGTGGCGAATGGCATTGGACACGGCCTCCTGAACCGAGAGCACGAGATCATGAATCACCGCGGGATCAAGCGTCAAATACTGCTGATCGTGAAATTGCAGTTGCACGACGGCACTCTGTCCCGTCCTTTGCAACATATCTTTCAACGCCACATAGAAATCGACAGGCGATGTTCCTAAACTTTGAATATACATGCGAATGTCTGTCATGGTGAGACTCAGTGTCTCGGTAATCCGATTCAATTCGGTCCGTTCCGCCTCGTCAAGACCTTCCCCATCGAGAAGAAATTCCAGCGATAGCGTGAGCCCATACAACGTTTGCAGGACTCCATCATGCAATTCACGACCAATGCGTTCCCGCTCTTGCACCGTGGCCCAGCTTTCGCGGTCTTGATAGAGACGGGCATTGGAAATTACGACGGCCGCTTGTCGTGCAAACAGTTGCGCTAAGACTTCATCCTCGCCGGTGAATCCGCCGAGCTTATT
>NZ_JBYCKN010000190.1:0-5094 GCF_057473405.1 Sulfobacillus sp. TH-112 | reverse complement strand
GAAAGAACCGCGCGACGTTCCTGTGAGTGAATCCGTGGGATTGGTGCATCTCTACCACGCCGCCCGGGATCTCTATCTTCGCTCTGATAAGACCGGGTTGTGGTTGCTCTTGGGCGTATTTTGCTGGACCGGGGCCGAAACGTCAGTGGAGACCTTCTTTGTGACCTATGGCGTCTATCGGCTACATTTTGCCTCCGGCGCCGCCGTCATTACCATCGGGCTCTTTGCGGTCACATACCTGGCATTTGCTATCCCGAGTGGATTCTTAACCCAACGAGTGACCCGTCGCACGCTGATTCTGGTAGGTACGGTCGGATTAGCGCTGTCGTTCACAAGCATGGCATTTGTCGATAATCTCTGGTCGATCCGGTTTTTGGCGCTTGCAGCGGGCATGTTCTGGGCGTTCACGCAGATTAATGGCTATCCCTGGTTCTCGACACTGGCGACTCCGGCCCAGGTTGGGGCATTTACCGGCCTTTGGCTGATGGCTGGTGGCTTGGGCGGAGTCGTCGCGCAACCCGTCATCACCTTTTTGATGAATCACTTTGGTTATCAATGGCTCTTTTATGGTGCCGGAGGATTTGTCCTGATCGGATTCATTTCGATTTTACAAGTGCCACGTCAGCCGAAGTTGGTGAGAGGGGCTTGATTTTACAGGTAGCGAATAGGATGAGACCATCGTCTTGAGAATGAAGATTACCGTAATAACATGGCACGGGAACGGCGGGAAGAAGCTCGCGAGCAAACTTTGCTGGCCGTTGCTGAACGGATGCTTGGTGAAGGGATGTCGGTGAGCACTATCGCGCGTCTTACGGGGCTGAGTGGCGAGGTAGTGACTCAAGTAGCTAAAGGCGTATCGGCGGAGCAGGAGAACCTTTAGCGGTGCCGTTCTTAAGGAATACTCCTATCAAGGACCGGCAAAAAACCCCTTAGTTTACCTATGAGAACGAAAGCTACTGGGGGTTGCTCTTTCGATGTGAGTACCCCCAACCCGTTCTCCGGCAGCGACGGGTTTTCCACCATCCAATAGAGTAAAGCCGTGAAAGCTACTCGGTTGTGGTTTTCGGCGTGTCGTGCTTGTCGATCCCCACTATGCGAGTCAGCATCGCTCGACGCGGTACTACACGTATCGGAAGACGAATCTCACCCTGGCCGTGCGGACGTGGCAGTGTCCATATTGGGGCACCACCTGTCACCGCGCTGTCCATACCGCGCGCAACATCCTGTATCGGGCAGTAGCAAGATAAACCATGATCGTTGGGCTCGGACGGAGCCTTCGGGGATCCGATAAAGAATACGCCACTACCACGACCCGAGAAGCCACCGGCTTCAACTGCCGGGAGTTGTCACAGACGACCCAATCCCTCGAAGCGGCAGAGGCGACGAAATCGTTTTGTGGCAGGGCGATTGGTGACGGTTATAGGGAAGTGTCGGCGGGTCATGTGCCGACACTTTTTTGCGGTGCCCTACCATCAGAAAGGCCAATAGTATGGAGCCTAGCGCTGCGTATGGTCCGGACCACCGGGCGTGATCGACCTGATTCTTCCTGTGGGAAGGAGCCCCCGGTGCCAAGACGACGATGTAACCTCACGTGAGGCGGGCGCGTTCTTATTCAAAAGGGCTTATCGTTGGGAAGGAGATTTTCTATGACTCGAATGACATTAATGGGGGCGACGATGACGGCTGCCCTGGTTCTCTCCGGATGTGGAGTGGCGAGCGCAGCGGCTTCTCCCATATCGCACCCACACAACGGATCCCGCGCAACGGCCCCGTCGTCACCCACGGCGCATGGTGCATCCTCGCGATCCACGCCCTCGAGCCCGCCCGCGAATACCACCACCGTCACTTTAGGAAAGGTGTCTCTATCGATCCCTGGTAAAGGATGGACCTTGACCGCGGTGTCCGCACCGGAGCCGGGGGCGACGGAAGTGCAGGGCTCGGGTCAGCATGGAAATACCATCAGTCTGGAAGAGATGAAGCCCGCATTAGGGAATGACTTGGTGTTGCTTCCCCTCCTGCCACGGCCCCAAGGATTGACCAAGAATCCGCTAAATCAGAGTCCGTATTTTAGTGAGTCCAGGCAAATTGCATTGGGACAGATCCAGGATACCTGGTCGGAGGTGACGGCGAGTGGCGCCGAATATGTGGTGAATCTCGACATTGACCAGAATGAGGCCGTGTTAGCGAAGACTATACTTCACTCGGTAAAGGCGCCTTCACCCATCACGGTGACAGAAGATGTCCACCTTATCCAGAAGAGGCCATCAAAAGAATCCGCCTTGTCTGAAGTGCATGCAACCCTAGGCCAGGACCGCTGGATTTTGGTCGGAGGGCAAGCGGCGATGGCTCAAGAGGAGTGGTACCTGTTTCGTTCTGCCAATGGCGGACAGCAATGGTCACTCATTAATAGCACCCATTTTACGGTGCGGCATTCAGTGTTTCCAGAGAGCGTGGGATCTCCTAGTATGCTGTTCTGGAGCCGTGACGATGGGATTATTGTGCAGCCATCGTATGCGGCATCCTCCCTATTAGTCTATCGAACGACCAATGGCGGGAGTTCCTGGCTCCTCACCACGGTACCTTATAAGAGCGGCCTTGCGGTCTTTGCCGCGCCTAAACTTGAGCGCGCGAGTGACGGCACTCTCACCATGAGAGCAGAACTGACGTCCAAAAAAACCGTGGAATTGGTGAGTCAAGATGGGGGCATCAAGTGGTCATCAGCGGTACACTAACTTGATTTCACGGTAGCTTCGGTTGGCGAGGACATTCGAGGCGGGTAGCAATGGTAGCACGGAAGGGAATATTTTGGAGAGATGACGGCCGCGTTATGCGAAGCCAATTTACACACGATCCGCTAGCCTCCCGAAATCGCCCTTAAAATCCACACCTGGCATGGATCGCGCAGGGGTACTGAAGAAGGATGGGTCCCGGTGACTCGCTGCCCCTCTACCACGACGCTAAGATGCTTCCGAAGCACCCCATTGGGCTCGGTAAGCCATGATCGCATGCCGGGTGCCGTCTGGTCTAGGCACGAGATGAGGTCATCAAGAGTGTCTGCCATCAGATGCAATTGTGGAGAAAGATGAAATTGGTCAGCCAAGTCCCGAGGTAAGTGCACGGTTATCATGGCTCATCCACGAAGACTACGGAAAAGATCCGGGGGAGATGATGAGCCACCGAGGTCCAGTGTTGACCTTCATCGGCGGAGCAGAATACATCTCCGGAGGTCGTACCAAAGTAGAGGCCTTGGGGAGCGAGACTATCGCTCGTGAGAGCATCGCGCAACACCCCGGAGTATACCGAAGTCGGCAGGCCCTCCGATAGCGGTTCCCACGAACGGCCGGCATCCTTGGTCTGCCACACTGCCAATTGATTCTGGTACGGCCAGCGTGGCCCGCGTTCCACCGGCACCACATATGCCCAATCAGGGTGGGTGACGTGACCAACGATACCAAAGCCAAAGTCGGAAGGTAGTGGGCCTCCCACATCAATCCAGTCATCGCCACCGTCATCCGATCGGTACACGCCACCATGATTTTGCAGCCATAGGCGTCCTGGCTGAGACGGTGAGACCCAAAACTTGTGAACACATTGACCAGATGGGGGATACTGCTGGCCTTCAGGATTAAATTCGGCGCGAATACTGCGGTTGATGGGCTGCCAATGAGTGCCTCGATCAGGTGAGCGGTAGATGCCTCCAGAGGAGCAGGCGATGAAGAGTCGACGGTCATCAAAAGGGTCGATGGCAATGCTATGAAGGCACTTGCCGCCAAATCCGGGTCCCCAGGTGTCATGCGTTGGGTGCTGTCTGAGGGCAGATACCTCGGCCCAAGTATCGCCGGAGTCTAGCGACTGGAATAGGCCACTCGCTTCCACGCCTGCAAACATCATGCCATTTTGTCCGACCTGGATGGACCAAACCCGGCTCACGGTCTCGTTATCATCGGCACCATAAGAGAGACCACTGCCACCAGTGTCCCAAGTGGCTCCCCAGTCCGCGGAACGACGGATACTAGGGCCGTAAAAGATGGAATTGGCCGCCGCATAGAGCCTCTTGGTCTTTGGATCATATGCGCTAGTGTAGACCTCATCTCCCAGAAGAACGGGTCCGAGGGATGTCCATTGTTGACGATCGATACTGTGGTATCTAAAGAGCCCTTTGGCGGTGCCAATGAGAAGGTACATAGCGATCCTCTTTCGTGATTGATGTGAATATTCTAACCATTTATTCCGGAGAAGTAGATACGTCATTATAACCCGCCCCGATCATAAGGGGTTGAGGCTTGCTCACCTGGAGTATAGCATGGCGGGTTGGGTGTGGCCATTAGAGGCGCGGAATTGTTCAGCCAAACCTGCGCTTAAAGCGGAGGGGCAGAGTGAGCATTGACAGGCGCGGACGGCGGCGGGCTCGCCATTATGCCTCCTCTCCCGGCCCTGTTGTCTATAAGGCAGTATCCGACGCTAGGTGTGTTGTCCGTGACTGATAAGATGCCATTCATCCTGGTTGCGAGGCACGGCATAATGGTCAGATTCAGGATGAAACGATGATTCAATTGCATTGTGGAATGATTTGGAGTGGATTCGCAGTCTGCGCTCCAAAAACGCCGATGAACGGAGGTTCCTGCGTCATTGTTAAAATAAGACAGAATGAAAATTTCACGATAGAATTTACAAGCGGGGAATAATGTTTCATAATGATGTCGTAATTTCTGATACAAAACACATTTGAGAGACTATTCTCTCTTGACGGTGCGGTGTCCAGAGGCGCAACGGATCTCCTTTAGAGGATGAGGAAGTACCGGGCCGGCAGTAATCTTTTAATCTCGGTGCCTGTATTGGAGAGGAGGAGATGAGCGCTTCCGTCAATGGCCGAACGATTGTCGCACTAGTCAGACAGAAGATAGACAACAGGGATGAGAGTGTGCTGATGTACATTGTTCGTCCATGCGCGACAAGCTCAGTGGGGGTTCCCTCAATGTCGAACGAGGATTGGCAGCAGGGCCTCGTCGGAAGAGAAGGTATGTACCGGCGGGACAGGCCTTCGGCTGAGGGATTCTGAGGTTGCAGACAACAGGAAGTAGGGACATGAATGTG
>NZ_JBYCKN010000189.1:0-33282 GCF_057473405.1 Sulfobacillus sp. TH-112 | reverse complement strand
ATGAACCAGATGTGATTACTGGGGGTGTTTAAGGTGACGGTCACGGTGTACTTACCGCTGGCCGTGACGGATGTACATCGGGTGGGACCACCTCCCGAGCCCGCTACTACATAGGCCCAAGTGGCGCCGGGTAAATTGGAACTGGCGGCTTTCAGCACATCCCATGTAAACACGACGTCGCGGCTTGTCACCGGTGTTCCGTTGGACCAATGCCACTTAGGATTCAAGTGGATTACAAAGCGGGTTCCAGACTTGTTGTAGGTGACGGATTGCGCCAGCGACCGATGGTAGTTAATGCTGTCTGTTCGCGAGATATGAATCAGTGGCACATACATCATCACGTTCATTTGAAAGTTACTATCTCCGTAATCTTCGCTGGAGATGACCGGGAACCACCAGTTGGGCGAAACCTGCGGGGAGAGGGCGACCACAGCGGTTCCACCAGAGGCAGAGCTGGTGGTGCTTTGATTGGATGAGGAGGTGCCGCACGCCGATAAAAAGAGAGCCGGCAGAACGGCGGCCGAAAACAGAATAGAGAGACGATTTCGCATAGGGATTCCCCTTTCATAGGATATCCCGTCTAATTCGCGATCAAAAAGAAAATCCCTGTCTATTTAAGAGGGAATTTTCTCAAAGTTATTGTTTCATGTCTATTGCGCCATGACCGACGGTGCTGGTTCAAGAAGAGAAAAAGTATCTGATCGCAAACCCAGACGCAGGGTCTCAAGATTGACGCTGCCCGTCATGGGGATGTTTGAGAGATTGACCGAAGGCCCTAAAAGGTGAATCCAGTATGCTTGATGAGCTTTTTGGGGGGCTTCAAACATGAGGGCGTCTAGCGGTATATGAGCATTTAAGATGCCATCGGTGAGGTCGGAGCGGATTTGGCCGTCCGGTTGACAGAGGCCGCTGGTCCCCGATTCCCGCGCTTCAAGAATAATTTTCTCGGCTCCAGCGTCTCGATCTTTCTGAATTTGTTCAATCCAGTCTTCCGCATTCCATCGCGCGGATTCTTCGGGATTCTTGCTCCCTACTTCTGTAAATATGCGGGCGTAATTCTTAGCCCGGCGAATTGCGCGCAGGCGTTCGGACTGTGGCAACGTGATGGTACCGTCCGAGATTTCAATCACAGGACAGCGTAAGGTCTCGACGAGATGAAGGAAGGCTTCGTAGCGATGTTGGATATAAAAGGCCTCAAATAATGTGCCGCCAAATGCGTAATCGAGGTCGTATTCACGTAAGATGGCTGCCTTTTCTTGCAGCACATCCGTGACGAGTGCCGTACCCCAGCCAAATTTGACCCCATCAATCAGACGATGGAACGATCGAATGGTATCTTCAAATAAGCCCAAAGGCACACCGTCATCAATACACCAGGTGATGCCGGTGGCCCGCGGCTTTTCTTGACGAAACGGCACATCTAATCCGTATAAATTCATGAATTTCCCTCCGTTCGAAGCTTCGCGATTGGTGCTTAGCTTATCATGGATTACTAAAGGAAACGTAAGGAAATCCTGAAAATGAACTGAAATGTCTTATTCAAGTCCTTGTTCTTGACGGACAAGCTGTGTGCCTTGGACTAGCGATGCGAGTTTGGCAAGGGCTCGTTCTCTCGGCAAAAACCAGACCCCGCAATCGGTGGAAGCGTGCAGTCGCGAGGCGGGAATCACACTCAGGGCACCGCGCAGGTACTCTGCGACTTGTTCGGGAGTTTCAATCGCCGAGTCTGGAGAACAGTTGATGCAACCTAAGATCACCTCTTTATCTCCCATCGCCCGCAAGACCTCAGGGGTGTGTCCGGGTTGCGCATATTCGATCGAAATGCCATCAATGTCGGTTTGAGCCATTAACGAGAGAGCGTCATAAAAGTCGGGATTGACGGACTTTTGGAGCACAGCGTTGGCGTATCCATAACACATATGCGCGTAGGTGGTGACTCCACGCTCTTTGAGACCCTTGAGGGTGCGATTGATTAAATGCCGGCTTTCTTGAGGAACCGCCAAATGCGCAGAACGAAACTCCGGCTCATCAAATTGCAGAATGCGACAGCCGGCATCCACTAGGGCGTGAGCCTCTTGGTTAAGTGCATCAGCAATGTCGCGCCCCATTTGCGCTCGATCGTGGTACCACTCGTCCGCCATGCGATTGAGCGCGGTGATGGGTCCAGAGAGGGTCATTTTTGTGGGCATCGTACCGTGAATCAATCGATCTAAAAAGAGGAAGTCGTCGACCGCTAAAGGGCCCGGCCAAGCGATGGGACCCACTACGCGCGGGGACGGCATTTGAGGAGGGCCGGATTGAGAGGCCAGGCCGGGGGTGACAGTACGCCACGACTGATTCGCGAGGGATGCTTCTGGTCCGCCCCAGGTGTGTAGGGCTAAGTGAGTGGCGTCCACGCCGCTAAGCCGACCATAGAAATAGCGATCGAAGAGTTGTCTTCTCTGCTCACCATCGGTCACAATGTCGACTCCAGCGGCGATTTGGTCTAAAACGGCGAGCCGTGTAGCATCGTCTTGAGCTTCTTTCAAGAATTCTGGGGCTGGTCGCCAAAATTGCTCCGATGGACCGCGAGTGTCCTCAATACGGGGACTGGAGAGCCATGACGGACGAGACCAGCTGCCCACTAAGTGAATAGGAATATTACGTTTAAGCAAGGTTAGACCCCCTTTAGCGGATTGAATAGTCTTTCGATAGTACCATACCGGTGGAGTAAAACCAGTGCGTCCATGAAATTTTCTGAATTACGCGGTGTGCGGATAGAGAGTTCCAAGCGTGTCCAACACCGCCGTGGGGATAGCATTCGGCACTCTGGGGCGGACGCTTACCCATGATTGTTGGTTGGAAACGGGGGCGAGATTGGTGAATATCCGCTTCTTAGTGGGGAAAGTTGAAAAAGAAAAACCCTGTGAGGAGACGAAGGTATGGCGCGCATTATCTTTGGCATCGACCCCGTATTGCCGTTCAACAAGCAGAACATTGAAATTGCTCTCACCATGGAGGGGGTGCTTAGCGCTACTGCGGATCCCACGGTCCATCAAGTGGCTGTGGACTATGACCCAACACTCGTTGATCAAATAGAGATGCAATGGGCCATTCAGGGTATTGGTTTTCGTCCTTTTGTATTGGGGGCGTCGCTTGATAGCGACGACTGAGATTCCAAGGCTTCTCTGGTAGCGAGGTTCTGACCGAGAGTGAAATCGGAGTTGCGGGGCGCATCAGCAAACAAGCGGTCGACAATCGACCGCTTGCTCAGGAGGAACTCATCAGACACGAGAAATGGCGCGATGGTCCACGGCGGCTAATACCTCATCCGGCGTCATGCCGTCGGCATTAATGACGGGAGCCAACGTTCGCGGATCTTCCATTCCTAGAAAGTTGTGATCGGTGCCTTGCACCACGATGGCACTTGCGACGCCCATCGCTTTCTCATCTAGTGGAATGACGTCATAACCCTTCTCTTTAAGAAGGTTTGTGAACGGGGAAAGTTGTCCTTCAATCGCCACAATTGCTCGGTTCATGAGCCTCACCTCCAACCCTATCATTCCCTCGAGAGGTTCAGGCTTATGTGTTAGAACGGAAGACGGCGAATTCAGGCGTAGGAGACACTTTTTCTCCACCCATGGTGGCGGTATACTAGAGGTCATCACACGTCGTAGCGCAAAGGACGGATTATATGGCCTCTATTTTTTCGCGAATTGCGAAGGGCGAGCTACCTTGCTATCGCATCGCTGAAAATGATCAATTCCTAGCATTTCTGGATATTCGCCCGGTGTCTCCGGGACATACCTTAGTGATTCCTAAAGTTGAAGTGGACCACTTTTTTGATTTGGATGAGGATGAGTTGTCTCAGATTTTAGTTTTTGCAAAACCGATCACTCGAGCGATTCAACAAGTGACGGGGGCCGCGCGAGTCGGTGCGATTGTGGCGGGATTTGATGTTCCCCATGCCCATCTTCACCTCATTCCGGTCAACACGATGATCGAGTTGGATTTTTCACGTGCCAAAAGCGTTGCCGACGAGCAATTATCGTCGATGGCAGACAAGATTCGCGAGACGCTGTCTTCGTGATACGCACGCGCTTGACTGACCTTATCGGGATTGAGCGACCCGTGATTCAAGGGGGACTCGCGTATCTTGCTCGCGCGGATCTGGCGGCGGCGGTCTCTCAAGCGGGCGGTCTTGGTCAGATTACCGCGACGACATGTGATAATGCCATGGAATTGCGTCAAGAAATTGAGCGGGTTCAGGCGATGACGTCTCGACCTTTTGGCGTAAATTTTGCCATCGGGCAGCGTCCCATTGACGATTTGCTCGATGAGGCTTTGTCCCTTAGTGTGCCAGTGGTGTCGCTCACAGGAGGCAATCCGGCGCCGTATATGGGGCGTATATTGGATTCTGGAGCACGCCTTATGGTGTTAGTGGCTTCTGTACGGGCGGCCGAAAAGGCCGCTTCCCTCGGGGCGCATGTCATTATTGGGGTTGGAGTTGAGGGCGGCGGCCATTTGGGGCGTGATGATATCGGTACGATGGTGCTCACGCGTCGTTTGGTGGAAGCCGTCGAGATTCCGGTGGTTGCCAGCGGTGGCATTGGGGACGGCGCACAACTCTTAGCAGCATTGTCGCTGGGGGCCGAGGGTATTGAAATGGGGACACGTTTTGTTGCTACTCAAGAATGTCGAGCGCATCATCGATACAAAGAGGCCTTAATGATGCATGACATTCATCAAACTAAGATTATCGAGCGCTCTTTGGGGCGGCCAGGACGGACGCTCCCGTCCCCTCATGTTGAGGCTATTCTTAGGAAAGAAGAATCCACTTCGACAGTCGATGAACTTTTACCCTATATTCGTGGGGAGGTTAATTATCGTAGTGCGGTACTCGGGCAATTGGATGAGGGCTTTGTGTGGGCGGGACAAGTGACCGGGCTCATTCATGATGTGCCAACGGTAAAGGAATTACTGGACCGATTGGAGAAGGACGCCTTTCAGGGATATCGACGGTTGGGACAGGCGTTAGGGAAGGACGCGGATGGATGAATAGGAATATCGAGTTAGAACCAATTTTATTTGTCTTTACAGGGCCATCGGGGGCAGGTAAGGGTTCGGTGATGCGAGAGCTACTGGATCGGGACCCAATGCTCCGCAAAGTGGTGACGTACACCACGCGCGAGCCGCGTCAGGGAGAAGTGGATGGATTTGACTATCGATTTGTGTCGGTGGCCGCCTTTCACGAATTAATTCAACAGGACAAGATCTTTGAATATGAGCAGGTTTATCATGATCATTACTATGGATCGCCCAAGGAGCTTTTTATCCCCGAACATGATGGCATTATTGAATTGGACTATAAAGGGCGGTTAAAGTACACCGCACGGCATCGACGGGTTGTCGCGATCTTTCTCTTGCCGCCTAGTCTCGAGGAGCTTAAGCGTCGGATCTTGAACCGTTCTGAAGTCGACAATCTTGAAGCACGGGTCGATAATGCCATCGAGCAGGTGCGTCACGCGCAGTCCTATGATTACATTGTAAAAAATGATCGCCTGGAGGAGTGCGTCAACCAGGTGGAAACCATTATCCGGGCGGAACGGCATCGCCGTCTCGGGCAAGTCGAGTGGGCCGACATTATGCAGGATTTGCGAGTTCAGGGTTGATGCGAGTGGCACTTTTGGCTGATGCCGCCAGCGTTCATAGTCAACGGTGGATTGTCGGACTGAGATCCCGAGACCTTGAGGTGGAAGTATGGTCGGAGCGTCCTTGGAGTGCTCATCCCACAGACGTTCGGGTTCACGAAATGGGCTATGGCCGGCGTCGTTTTTGGGATCGGGTGCAGCGTTTAAAACGGGAGGTTAGCGCCTACCATCCGGACCTCATACATGCGCACTATGTCTCGCGTTATGGACTGTATGCGTCGCTGCTGGACGTCCATCCCTTAATCCTTTCGGTCTGGGGAGCGGACGTCGAGGTCTTTCCTCGCGGGAAGGCCGGATTAAATGGGAAGCTCTTGCAGTGGATTTTCTCCCATGGGGATGCAATTACCGCGTCGAGCCACTACTTAGCGCACGTGAGCGAGCGTTATGGGCGCAAGAAGGCCATTCAGGTGATCCCGTTTGGAATCAACCGCCGGGTATTTTACCCACGCCCGGCGGGAGAGGGTCCCCTGCGGTGGATCATTAACAAGGCACTTGAGCCGGTTTACGGCATTGACAAGATATTGCCAGTGTTTGCCTCTCTCCGGACAGAGGGGCCGTTTCTTGGGCGAATCTTGGGAGAAGGGTCCAGCGAAATGCTAGTCAAGTCGCAAGTACGCGAATTGGGGCTCCAAGATTGCGTCGAATTTTTGGGGCGGGTAGCTCCGGATGATTTACCCGATGCTTTAAGTTGGGCGGATATGGGAGTCTATCCCTCCTTACGCGAATCCTTTGGAGTGGCGCCGCTGGAATTGGCGGCGTTAGGAAAAATTTCCCTGGCTCATAGGGTCGGTGGACTTTCTGAAGTAATTGTCCCAGGGAGCACGGGATATCTCATTGATGTGGGTGACCTCGGATCTTGGCGAGAGAGGCTCTCTTGGGCGATAAAGAACCCGGAGGCGGTCAGGCAACTGGGGACAAACGGACCGGAATGGGTTCGGGAGCAGTATGACTTTGAAACGAATTTAGATGCCATGGTCGCCCTTTACGAGCGATTAGCCTAAGTTCTGGTGTGAAAAGGAGGATTTCGTGTGACAGATCGTGACATTGTAATTATGAGTGTAGATAGATCAGAAGCCGATACCATATTGGTCAATACCGCGGTAGAATTTTTACACTGCCCAATTTATTTTCCGAAAGAGCTTTTGCGGAGTTTAGGCTACACCGTCTATCGCCCGCAAAAGTTAAAGCCCATTATCTATGCCACCGTATATCGGCATGTCGAGCGTAACGGCGGGAAATTGCCGATGGGCGGGATTCGCCTGAGCCCCGACGATATCGAGGGGCTGCCACAGAATCCTGTGCAAAGAGCGTAATATTATCCTCGATAATAATGGCTGGCATAGTATAGAAGAGGATCTCCGGGAGCGAGAATGCCAAGATTGTCGACGTGACCCAAGATGATGTGATGATCACCCGCCGGGACGATGCTTTCCACTTTACAGTCGAGGAAGGCTAGGCTCTCTCGGAGATAAGGGATGCCGTCGATACCTTCACTAAGAGGGGTTTTTGCCATCAACTCATTCTGAGGTCCCAATAAGGCAAATTGCTCACTCAGACTTCTTTGGTGCGCCGCGAGAAAGCTTACCGTGAATCGATGCGCGTATTGGACGGCACGGAGAGTTTCGGACTGGTTGTCGGCACAAAAAAGTATAAGAGGTGGCGTGAGCGATACCGACGTAAAAGAATTCACGGTCATTCCATGCAGAGTGGATTCATCTAGACGACTAATCACCACAGTAATTCCGGTTGCGAATTGAGCTAGCGTGTGACGAAATATTTGGGCGTCCACTTGGGTTCCTCGTTTCTAGTACCTTATATTATATGCTGTTTGGCGTGTGGGTGGTAGAGGTTCTCTCGACAGGGAGAAAAAGGCGAATAAAAGGAAGGACGAAGGGAAATTATGTTAACGTCGCGTGACACAGAGCTATATATTCTTGCGGGGGCGCGCACGCCCTTTGGGACCTATGGTGGACATTTGAAGGATATTGATGCGGTAACACTGGGAACTATTGCGGCCCAAGGAGCGATTGAACGGGCAGGTGTGCCGGCTCAGGCGGTGGATTTCTCGGTGGTGGGTGGGGTCATTCCGTCGACACAAGATTATGCATATTTGGCGCGCCACGTGGCCTTAAACGCCGGCCTTTCGATACAAGCGCCTAGCCTGACCGTGAATCGATTGTGTGGCTCGGGATTGCAGGCGGTGATTTCGGCAGCCCAGGCCCTCATCTTGGGCGATGGCCAGGTGGCGCTGGCAGGTGGCACGGAAAACATGAGCCAGTCTCCCTATGCCATGCGCAATAGTCGATGGGGGATAAAAAATGGGGTTCCTGAATTGGATGACACCTTGCAGTCGACGTTAACCGACTCCGGCATTGGCCTCGGGATGGGAATGACGGCGGAAAATCTGGCACGCACGCATGCGATTACGCGTGAAGTGCAGGACGAATTCGCGGTACGGAGTCATCGACTCGCGCACCGGGCCGCCACGGAGGGGGTTTTTCAGTCCGAAATTGTCCCGGTACCTGTTCGCCAACGGGGGAAGACTGTCGTCGTGGATGTAGATGAACATATTCGGCCAGACACCTCACTCGAATCACTCGCGAAACTTCGACCAGTCTTTTTGAGTGATGGGGGCACGGTGACCGCGGGAAATTCATCGGGGATCAATGACGGGGCCGCGATGCTGTTGATTGCGACGGGAGATTTTGTGCGCACCCATGGACTGAAGCCCTTAGCACGCATTGTGAGTTATGCGGTGGCGGGCGTGGACCCCGCCATAATGGGCATTGGGCCGGTTCCTGCATCGCGCATGGCGCTGGAGAGAGCGGGTCTCGATATGAAGGAGATTGGGCGGGTGGAAATTAATGAAGCCTTTGCAGCTCAGTATTTGGCCGTGGAAGAGGAACTTCAACTGAACCGAGATATCACGAACATTCATGGAGGCGCCATTGCACTGGGACATCCTGTGGGGGCCTCTGGTGCACGTTTGATCTTAACGCTGGCCTTAGAGATGCATCGAGCTCAAGTGCACTATGGACTGGCGTCGCTATGTATTGGAGGAGGGCAAGGGATAGCCATGGTGATTGAAAGCCTATGAGAGTGGGGTGGACGTGGGGCGCCGCTGTCACCGTCTTAGGGGCCTTGTTGACCATCGGTGTTGTGGTCCATGGGCGTACTGCGACCACGGTTGTGCCATCGCCATATGGTCTTTCGCGCGTAGCCAAATTCCGAGTGCGCCAGTATTTTAGGGAGGCCTTTCGTCATCATGAATATGAACTGACCTCGTTCCAGGTGATGGATCTAATGCATCGGAAGGAGCCGATGGTGCTTATTGATGTGCGCCAGCCACTGGGTAAAGATGGATTCGATGCGGGGCACATCCAAGGGGCGTACAATATTCCGCTGCAATGGATGGGAAAAGAGCTTCTTGCTACGCATAAGGAACAGGAGATGTTGCCTTTCCATGCTACAAGTGGCCTTACCAAGGATATCCCCATCACCTTTTTCCCCTTGCCGCATCATGTGCCGATTGTGCTGATGTGCTACGACGGTAATGGCGGCGAGATGACACCCGCTCTGTTGAGAATTCTTGGGTATAAGGCCTATTCATTAAAAGATGGCGTTTCGCTCTGGAATGGCGCTCTCAATGTATGGCCCAATTGGTCACAGCATCGTCTCATCAGTTGGCCTATGGTTAGCGGGCCTGGCGTGATCTGGACTGACCCTGACAAAACCTCTTCGACCTCGTATGTTATCGGAGAGAAGTGGCAAAAGAGTGTGGCTTCGATGTTGTCGTCCATGTCCCGTCCGTATGCCAGGGGATACGCGTTTCCTTGGACCATCGATCCGGATACCTTGGCGGCCGACATTGCCGGGGAGCATCCCCCGCTTATCATCGACTTGCGCTCGCCGACGAGCTATCGCGCTGGGCATATCGCGGGAAGCATCAACATTCCTTTCCGTGAGCTGGGAATGGAGACAGATCGGCTGAATCCCGATCGACCAATAGTTCTGGTGAGTCAGTCGCTCCAGAAGGCTGCTCAAGCGAATGGTATTTTGCGGATTCTGGGGTATCGTTCATATGTATTAAAGCAGGGTCTTGCCGCATGGAACCGCGACCAAGACCACGTTCCGACACCGCATCACTATCCGATTGAGGGTGGCATGAGCTAAGTTTTGGGGGATTCGCTAGTAGATGAGAATGAGGTCATCGTGACGCCCATCTTGAGGCGTGCTTTCTTTGAAGAAACAGTGGTACATTGAACCGACGAGGGACGCGTCATTGCAGTGGACGATGAATCTCGGGAAAAGGTTTTTGCGATGTGAGCGGTCACCCCGGAAAGGTGAACGAAGATATGGGGCATAATGGTGAAAACGGTGTCATAGACACCTACCGTGGATAAACGAGGGGGCCGTTTGCTATGAATTGACGAATCGTTGAGGGGGTCATTCCATGGAAAATCAGGATACAGAATTTGTTTCAGACACAAAGGAGTTTTTGCATAAAATGTCGAAACACTGGTCGACAACAAGGAGGTTCCCATGGCCACCGTGACCATTGGACGGCGCATGACGCGCGAATTTCATCAGATGTTAGCGACCGAGAGTATCCGGACCATCTATCAACCCATTGTATCGTTATCTCAAGATGCTATTTTGGGTTATGAGGCGTTAAGTCGGGGCCCCATACCGCGCTTGTCCAGTCCTGCGACAATGTTCGAATTGGCTGATAAGGAATCGCTGGGTCCCACGTTGGACCGAGCTTGTTGCCGTCGGGCGATTCAAAACTTTCCTTATCACAGTGACGAATCACTGCTACTATTTCTCAACGTATTGCCGGAGACGCTCGAAATGGGCATTGTGTCCCACCATCTGTTGCATCGCTGGACGGATGACTACGGTATCTCCCCTAATCGGGTGGTTATCGAAATGACCGAGCGCCGTATTTCTGACCCCTCTCGGTTTTATGCCGAAATAGCCTATTTAAAAAAGCTTGGGTTTCGCATCGCGGTGGATGATGTCGGCACCGAGTATAGCAATTTGTCCATGTTGGCCGATGTGGTGCCGGATTTCATTAAATTTGACGTGGACTTCGTTCGTCTGACTAAAGCTCGTCCAGTACGCCAGCTATTGGTGGAATCCCTCGTGCGATTTGCGGATCACATCGGGGCCAAAATTGTGGCAGAAGGTATTGAAACTACCGATGATGCCGAAACTTTTCGTCTGCTGGGAGTTCCTTTGGGGCAAGGGTATCTTTATGTCCCGCCACCTCTTACTCCGTGAGGCCAGAAGCCCTTGTGTGGAATTAATCTGACGATATAATGGTCGAAAGAATCCGATCTAAATCGGGGATCTTCACGGCGATGACACCCAGCATTTCATGTGTACTGTCCCAATGCAGCCGGCCTGAGGGTGAGATTCGTCCTGGGGGCGATGAAGAAAACTGAGCGCGGGTTCGTGGGGTGTTACAAAGACGTCGATGAGAGATGGAGGGACGCAATATGAAAGCAGCAATTTTTCAACAACCTGGTCAGGTGAACATTGTGGAAAGACCAGAACCTCAAATTCAGGAGGCGACCGACGCCATCGTCCGAGTCGTCATGGCCTGTGTCTGTGGATCGGATCTTTGGTACTACCGTGGAATTGTGCCGCGTCCTTGGGGAAAGCCCATCGGTCACGAATTTATCGGGGTTGTTGAGGATTTGGGTCCGGATGTGAAGACGATTCGTCGTGGGGACTTTGTGATCGCGCCCTTTCTGTACAGCGACGGGACCTGTCCACATTGTCGCGTGGGGATGACGGCGCAATGCATTCATGGTGGCGGATGGGGTGGCGAGACAATGGATGGCGGTCAAGGGGAAAAAGTGCGCGTGCCCTGGGCAGATGGCACCTTGGTGCAGGTGCCTGGTACAGATTTTTCTCAAGATATGTTGGCGTCGCTACTCACCTTGTCGGATGTGATGGGGACGGGACACCATGCGGCTCGAAGCGCGCATGTGGCGCGCGGTGATACAGTGGCCGTGGTGGGCGACGGAGCCGTGGGGCTGTGCGCTATCATCGCAGCGAAACGGCTTGGTGCCGAGCGCATTATTGCGCTGAGTCGTCACCCGGCACGTCAGGCACTGGCGCGCGAGTTTGGTGCGACGGACGTTGTTCCAGAGCGGGGCAAAGAGGCGGTAGAGGTTATCATGGAAAAGACCCATGGCATAGGTGTAGATGGAGCGCTAGAGTGCGTAGGCACCAATGAGGCAATGCAGACGGCTATTGCGATTGCTCGCCCGGGCGCCACGGTGGGGACTGTGGGTGTGCCGACCGATGTCGAACTACCATTTCGCGATATGTTTTTTAAAGATATCGGCGTGGCCGGTGGGGTCGCGCCGGTTCGGGCTTATATTCCGGAATTATTGAAGGACGTTCTCAGTGGCAAGATTAATCCAGGTCGCGTCTTCGATTGGCGCCGGGACTTGGAACAGGTGGCCGAGGCATATCAAGCCATGGACGAGCGTCGCGCGATAAAGGCGCTTCTTACGGTAAGCGAACGATGACAACGACGAGACGACGTAGTAGGGGCGCTAGCGAGGATCTGCCATGCCTTGAGGGTTGAATGAGAGAGGGGTTCAAGCTATGGATCGGAGATTTCGGGGGTGTGGTGACAATCGTGGAACGCTGAGGAACTACCGGCGACTGTGATGATAAGGAATCATTGGCTCTGACCGTAGTACGTGCTGTTATCGTTCGCACTTACGCAATGATAGCAAAAGAACGACACGAACTCACGTTGGTGTCGTTCTTCGCGAGGAAAATTCTATTGAGAGATTCCGAGCTTATCTAAGATAAACGCATACTCTTCAGCGACCTCGTTCAGCCGAGCGAAGCGACCCGAGGATCCTCCATGTCCCGCTCCCATATGGGTCTTGAGGAGTAGTTGATGCTGATCGGTTTTCATGACCCGTAAGCGGGCTACCCACTTGGCAGGTTCAAAATAGCCGACGCGGGGATCGTTAAGTCCAGTATATATCAACAGATGCGGATAGGCTTTTTCCTCCACATTATCGTAGGGACTATACGATTTCATGTAGTGGTAATATTCCGGTTCGGCAGGATTCCCCCACTCATCCCATTCTAAGCTGGTTAAGGGGATACTGGCGTCGAGCATGGTGGTTAGCACGTCGACAAAGGGCACCCCTGGGACAACGACTTGAAAGAGCTCCGGGGCGAGGTTGAGTACGGCACCCATCAAGAGACCACCTGCACTGCGTCCGCGAGCGGCCAGCAATTGAGGCGTGGTGTAACCTTCCCCAATGAGATATCGTGCTGCATCGACGAAATCCGTAAAAGTGTTGCGCTTCTTAAAGAGCTTGCCGTTCTGATACCACGACTCACCCATCTCAGAGCCACCGCGAACGTGAGCGATGACGTATATCACCCCACGATCAAGAAGAGGAAGACGGGTAGCATCAAAGGCTGGGTTGGAATTAGCTCCATAG
The DNA here is from genome assembly GCF_057473405.1 of Sulfobacillus sp. TH-112. Lineage (NCBI taxonomy): Bacteria > Bacillati > Bacillota > Clostridia > Eubacteriales > Clostridiales Family XVII. Incertae Sedis > Sulfobacillus > Sulfobacillus sp. TH-112. The sequence continues at coordinate 20,105 of NZ_JBYCKN010000189.1, read as the reverse complement.
GAACCATAGCCATACAAGATTAGCGGGCGCGGGGTCTGTCCCCAAAAGGACTTTTTCGCTACCAGTGATAGGGGGATCGGAGTGCCGTCTTCTGCCGTTGCCCACAGTTGCTTTTGTAGATACTGGTCTTGATCATAATGGCCAATGGGCTCTTGGTAGAGGATGGTGCGCTTGCCGGTTGTGAGATCAAGCGCATAGTGGATTTTGGGTGTCACCAGCGATGAAAAACTGATCAGCATCTCTTGCGCCGTATAGGAAATATTGTGACCAGGGGCCACCGTATAAAGAGGTTCCTCCCAGGAGAGACGATGGAGGGTATCCTCTTGATAGGTCCATAGTTGTGTCAGGCCCTCTTCTCGACCATAGATGAGGAGCGCATCTTGAAATGGGATGACCTCTTGAAGGTAGCGCTTGTGGTTATACGGGAAGAGCGGGGCGGCTTTTGCTAACGTGGGTTCGGCAATCGGCACGGTCAAGAGTGTGAAATTTTCTGCGCCGTCATTGGTTAAGATGAGAAAGTGCTCGTGCCAGTGCTCGATCATGTACAAAATGTTGCGACGGCGCGGGGAGAACAACTGGAACGGCTCTTCGGGAGTGTTCGAGGGCAGATAATAAACTTCGCTGGTAATTTTGGTGTCGCTGACGAGAAAAAGATAGTCTCCACTTTTTGACGTGTGAAGGTTCAACGTAAACGTGATATCGGTTTCTTCAAATAACAAGATATCTGGTTCGGGGCTGAGTAGGCGATGGCGCCATAATTGATTGGGCCGCTGACTCATGTCGATCGTGATGTAAAAGAGGTATTGACTCTCTTTGTCCCAGGCAATGCTTCCGCCTATGTAGACATTGGGGATGGGAGAATCGACTAATTCCCCAGTGGTCAGGTCCTTCACAAAGAGCGTGTATCGGTCGGTGCCATCGCGATTTTCGAGGTAAGCCAGACGATCGTGGCTAGGACTGACCAAGACGGTGGTGACGCTAAGAAATCCGTCGGTGGCGAGAGCATTGACGTCAAGGATAATTTCTTCCGCTGAATGGGGTAACTCGTCACGGTGCACGGCTTGTTTACGATAATAGGTGCGATACTGCTGACCCGGATTAATCCGGGAATAGTAGAAGTAGGGCCCATCTTGAGCCGGCATCTCTTCTTCCGCTTCAGGGATATGTTCAATCATTTCCCGATATAAGGTTTCTTGAAGTCCGCGTAAGGGTTGCATCATCTCTTCAAAATAACGGTTTTCTTCGGTAAGGTATTGAATGACTTCGGGGTTTTCCTTCTCTCTTAGCCAATAATAATCATCTTGGCGTATGTCTCCATGGATTTGATGGGGGTGAGGATAGCGTTGCGCTTTCGGTGGATTCATGAAGAACCTCCTTCGAAGACTATGGAATCACTTCCATGATACTCGACCAGTCGATTAAAATGTAGCGTCGTTCCTCAATACAATAGACTTGCACCCAGTGTTCCTCAAGTTGAATGGGGATTACCATTTGGCTCAAGGGAGCGGAGTGCCCAGGACTCTCGTAAGTGACCATGACGGGTTGGCCGTGTCGTTGTGCGCTCATAAAGCTCTGGTAGAGAAATTCACGCGTGGGTGCCGTGGGAGGCGTGTCTTGATGATGGGAAAGACGTACTTCCCACTGAGTTTCCTCCGGTTGACGAGATGAGCTCCCGCCCTCGCGACCTGGACGACTGGGGGTCAATACCTGCGAGAGGATTGGCGATCCGGCGCGTTCGAGACGCTTTAGAATGTCTTTGACTCGGGTTGCGGGGATGACGACATCGGTTTCAGATAGTCGTGATAGGGCATCACGACCAAGAACCGTCTCGATGTCGCGGGAATCTTCTGGTCGTTCGCTATGGACCAGAGTGACCTCCATGATCCGATGGCGGCCGATGGCCCGATACCAGTCGGCTAGGTTCACGGCCACATTATCCGGTACACCGGTGCGGGATAACGCCTGCAGTTGATCGAGATGTTGTTCAAGAGTACCGCCGCCTTCGATATGCCGCCGCACGGCTTGTATATCAATTTGATAGGTGGACACACGGTCTGATTTGATGCGTGTTGCGAGCGCATCTAACTGCCAGCGTTCAGTCATGGAGACTTGTGGCGGAACCATCACTTCGCCAGTCGATTGGATCACAATCTGGTGGCGCTCTTCGGATTCAAATTGACCGTGCATGGCCGCGTATGCGGCGGTACTGAGTCGCAAAAAGCGGGAGGAATCGGTCTCCCAAAGCCCTAAATCCACCATTTCATCGCGGCTCGCCACGAACTGATGAAGGTAGCGGGCCCCATCGACCTCGAGATCGGTGAGGTATTGATGCACTTTGTCGATTATCAAAAAGCCATCTTCCGGTAAGTGGAACGCTAAGCATGACATGAATAGGTGAGGCCACGAGATTCTTTGCGGATCGTACACATGGTGGGCGAAATAGTCATATCGTTGGCGCGGCTCGAGCGAAAATAGTGCAAGCGCCTGGGCTTCGTTCACCCCCAGAGCATAGGGATCGTTAACGGTAGTAAAGAGGTTCATTTGATTCATAACGCGTAGAATGTAGCTCAATCGCACATCGGGGGAAACCGTATCAGAGTGCCACAAGAGCGGCATGAGACGGTTTAACTGCCGCTTATAGATGGTATTTTGATTGGTTACCAATAACGGCTCTACACGCGCGTAGGATAGCACTTGAAAGACGTCATGCCAAAAAGGGTCCCATACTGGCACGGGAGATATCACGCGCTCTGGGCCAGAGGTCATGAGGCGATCCCAAGGAATGTTGAATAATACCGGTATCAGACCGACCATCATGTCCCAAGGAATGACGTAGATTGAGCGATAGGGACCGTAACGGGTCTCGAACACCCATCCCCTATCAATAAGCTCTTCAATCCCTGCTCGAATCCGGCTGTTTTTTGCCATGGCGGCTCGAAATTGGCCGCGGTTCACGATCCAGTGTTGTAGGGTGGTTAAAGCATCTTCAGACAGATGCTGCACGGTAGATCGAAGCATATCGGGATTCAATAAGACGTCAGATAAGGCGGAAGGGGTAGCACTCGTGGCATGGAGGCGGTCTTGCAATTCGCTGCGTTCGGAACCTTTTAGTGCTCGTAGAATGGTAAAGGTGGATAGAAATGCGGGATTCACGATTCACCTGCCCTAAATGGGATTACCAGCGCCAGACGGTTCTCAGGCGTACCCTCGGCGTTGGCATGAGCAATATCATAGCGATAGCCTTGCTCGCATAAGAAGAGTTGTCGCTTTTGGGCAAAGTCTTGTTCTTTGGTGTCTTCAGAGACGAGACTATAAAAGGTGGCCATCATGCCATGAGACTTAGGTCGCAAAATCCGCCCTAGGCGTTGAGCTTCTTCTTGACGACTGCCGAAGGTGCCGCTGATTTGGATGGCCACGTTGGCATCAGGGAGGTCAATGGCAAAGTTACCCACCTTGGAGACGAAGAGCACGGGGATCGTACCCTGACGAAACGCATCATATAAGGTTTCTCGCGTCCGTGATGGAGTCTTCCCGGTGATAAGGGGTGCGTGAAAATGTGCGGCCATGGCTTCGAGTTGCGATAGATATTGCCCCAAAACCAATACGTGGTCTTGGGCATGTTCTTTTAACAGCGTATCCACCACCATCATCTTAGCGGGGTTTTCTGCAGCGATGCGCACACGTTCGACATCTTCCGCTACGGCATAATTTTCTCGAGCATTGGCCGGGAGAGCAACCCGGATTTCTCGACATTGAGCGGTGGCAATCCATCCTTGTTGCTCCAAGACTTTCCACGGCATATCAAACCGTTTTGGGCCTATGAGAGAAAATACGTCCTCTTCACGATGATCTTCGCGGATGAGGGTTGCAGTGAGGCCAAGACGGCGCCGTGCTTGAAGACTGGCGGTGAGACGAAACATGGGCGCGGGGAGCAGATGCACCTCATCGTAAATGATGAGACCCCAAGGAAACTGATCCAGCGTCTCGAAATGGCGGAATGCGGATCCTTGTCGATGGGTCAGCATTTGGTAGGTGGTGACGGTGACTGGGCGTATGGTTTTCTGTTGCGCGCTATATTCTCCTACGAGGTCGGCAGTCAAAGTGGTTTTTTCTATTAACTCGCGGTGCCATTGATGCAACGCGGCCCACGAAGTGGTCAACATGAGAGTGTGCGTTTGCGCTTCCTGAATGACTCCCATGCCGACGACCGTTTTTCCGGCACCGCACGGTAACACCACCACACCATTACCTCGTTCCACTCGTCCTTCACCCCAGAAGGACTGAATAGCGTCTATTTGATACTGGCGTAGGTGAAATGGGGACCCATCGGATAATAGGGATTTCAAAGTCATTTCCAGTGGGGCGCCCGGGGTATATCCTGCAATGTCGTCAATAGGCCAGCCCGCTTTAGCTAACACCTGTTTAATGAGGCCGCGATATTCGGGACGTACGCGATACCCCGGATGAAGTGGCGCCTCCAGATACGGGATGGCCGGCTTGATCCGGCCAATTTGGGTAAGGGCTAACGCATCATCTGAGGTGAGCCATAGTCCGTCACCGTCTGGCGCGGTCACGAGTCGTAAGCGGCCATAGCGGAATTCCTGATCGCGGATGAACTGGATGACATTGGCCGGAATGGGATAAGCCGAGATGTGGGTGAGTGAGGAAATCACGGTCGCTGCGTCCAGACCTGCCGCCATGGCATTCCATAGGGAGAGAGCGCTGAGTTGATAGGTATGCATGTGCTCGGGACTGCGAATGAGTTCGGCATACCCTGCGAGGGCATCTCGGGCATCGTTATAGAGCGGGTTATCCACTTCCAAAAGAACCGTGAGATCACTTTGCACGATAACCGGTAAGCGGGCGATCAGTTTCACCTCCATGGCCACGATGTCACTAATATGCTTATGGTATCAAGGAATCGAGGGCAAAATCAAATCCCAACGTTGGGGAAGTGGGCTCGAATCGCCGCGAGAGTCTTATCATTGTTCGACTGCATGCGATGGAGATCACGTATGGGTCGAAATTGATCGGGTGTATCAAGAAGTTGCGAGGGGAGCGGCTTTTCCGATGGTTTCTGCCACTTTAGAAGCCAGTCTTGGGGTATCGGGCAATCTACTGGAAGCGATTGCTGGGATACGGTGCTCCAGAGCAGCGTCCAGGCGCGCGGAACGACGGAGAGGGTTTGGTATCCACCTCCACCTGTGGCGATCCAACGACCCGCAGTATAGCGCTGAATCCATTCATCTAAGAGAGCGGGCGCTAAGCGGTAGAAAGTGGTAGTGGCGCAAAGGTCCGCCAATGGATCCCAATAATGTCCGTCGCAACCGTGTTGACTGATGATGAGGTCTGGTTTAAAGAATTGGATCACGCGCGGTACGATGGCTTCGTACAGTTTAAGCCACGAGTCATCATCTGTGGTGGGGTAAAGCGGCACGTTCAGCGTGGTTCCAATACCTGGTCCACGGCCACGGTCGTCCACTTGGCCGGTTCCGGGAAATAGATATTCGCCCGATTCGTGAAAGGACAAAACAAAGACGTTAGGGTCCTCGTAAAAAGCATCTTGTACCCCGTCTCCGTGGTGAGCGTCGGTCTCCACGTAGAGAATGCGCCAGTGGGTCTTGCGTTGAAGAAAGCGAATTGCTACCACTATGTCGTTATAAATGCAAAAACCGGATGCGTGGTCGGCACCGGCATGGTGCAATCCTCCCGAAATAGCGAACACTCGCTGCGAGTGATCTTCCAGCACCAATTCCGCTGCGGTGAGGGTGGCTCCCACCGCTAATGCCGCCGCCTGGTGCATCCCCAAAAAGACCGGATTATCCTCCGTGCCAAGACCCCAGCGCTGTGCTCCATAGGTGGAGCGGCCCGTGTCGCTAAGACGCGTGACTAAGTCAATGTAAAAGTCGGTATGAAATAATGCTAACTCGTCGTTGGTGGCCATGCGCGGCGTGCGGATGTGGTCAGAGCTGGACAGATTAAGCGCCAAAATGAGGTCTTGGGTGGCCTCAAGTCGCCGCGGATGAAATGGATGAGTGGGTTGAAATGTATATTTCAACAAAGCGGGACTATAGATCAGTGCGGCTTGATTCACGGTATCACCTCGTGGGACATGGGATAATCGCTATAATTTTATCATGGCGGTCACAAGGGGGAGGACGATGTCGCGAATTATCTTGCGCGATGGGCGAACGGCTGATATGCGAGTACCAGAGGCGACAGACCATGACCGGTCTCAGTTAAGAGAACTCTTTCGTCGCGCGTCACGGGATAGTCTCTATTTTCGGTTTTTTCATGTCGTGGCCGAGGTTAGCGATGGGGAACTCGAGCAGATGATGGCAGTGGATCCCTTGCAATCGTTCGCCTTAGTGTGTGATGCCGGTGATAGGATACTGGCCATTGGGAACTACGTCCGTTCAGATCACAATACCGCGGAAGTGGCCCTTTTTTGTGGATGATGCCTATCAAGGCAAAGGCATTGGTACCATTCTTCTAGAACACTTGGCCGATAATGGATGGCGCGAAGGATTTCAAAAGTTCGTCGCTTATGTGCTACGGGATAATGATCAAATGCAGAAGGTGTTTCGGTCAAGCGGTTTTGACGTATCGCAGGTCTGGCAGGATGGGTTCTTGCAGTTGACGTTACCCCTGCATCAGACCGAACGGCAACGGAGTTTGGCGTTGAATCGAGAGAAACTGGCCACGGCAGCATCCCTCAAGCCATTTTTTGAGCCTGCTACGGTCGCAGTTGTTGGCGCCTCACGGGACTCAGGCAATCTTGGGCATCACGTGTTGCAGCATATTATTGAAGCTACGTTTTCTGGCACAGTGTATCCGGTCAATCTCAAAGCGGAATCGGTGTATGCCATTCGCGCTTACCCGCGACTGTCGGATGTCCCGGACACGATAGATTTAGCCGTAGTGGTGGTACCGAAGGCAGAGTTGCTGTCGGTAGTAAACGATGCGATTTACGCCAACGTACGGGCGATGGTGATTGCGAGTTCTGGGCTTAGCGATCGTAACGAGGAAGGAAGGCGTCTTGAAGAGACGTTAGTCGCGAAGTTGCGCCGGGCGGGCATTCGCTTGATTGGACCGAGTTCCATGGGATTAGTCAATACCGATCAAGAATTTTCTCTTAATGCAAGTCTGTCCGAGGCTTTGCCGCAGAGAGGTGACCTGGCGGTGGCGAGCCATTCCGGGGCGCTAGGTATTGCCATTATGAATTATGCACACCGGATGGGGCTCGGGATATCTAGCTTCGTGAGCTTGGGGAATAAACCGGATGTATCGGTGAACGACATGTTGCAGTATTGGCAGGATGATCCGCAAACGCGAGTCATTATGCTGTATATGGAGTCGTTTGGGAATCCTCGCAAGTTTTCTCAAATTGCTCGTCAAGTCACTCGCCAAAAGCCAATTCTTGCAGTGAAGAGTGCCCGTACCACGGAGAATCATCGGTTTACCTCAACCCGTCATGTCCATTGGGACATGATCGATGCCCCGGTTGAAGCGATGTTCCGGCAGTCCGGTATCATCCGTGCCGATTCCTTAGGAGAGTTATTTGATGTGGCAGCAATATTAACCACCCAACCTCTACCCAAAGGAAACCGGATTGCTCTCATCACGAATAGCGCTGCCGGCACGGTGGTGGTAAAAGATGCGATGGATAAGCTCGGACTGATCTTGCTGCAGACGGTGGACGTGGGATTTGGCGATTTAGCGCACCGTTATCGCCGAACCATGGCGCGCATGCTGGCTACGTCCGATATTGATGTCTTGGTGATTGTGTTTGTTCCGGTAGGGGATGTGGAGACGGAGTCCGTTTTACGTGCGATTCGCGCCGAGGTGGCACGATATACGCGGACGACCGAAGAGCCCATCACTATCGTTGCCAACCTTCTATTGGCTGATCCGACAGCAGCCCGAATGATTGACGCCGGCCGTTCTCGCATACCCGTCTTTCCCTTTCCCGAAAATGCATTTCGAGCCCTAGCGCGCGTACGGGCCTATGCTGAGTACTTAGAACAGCCACTGGGCCAAGTGCCCGATCTTCCCGATGCGAATGTCCTGCGTGCGCGTGAACTGTTGCGTCATTGGATGGCATCGCATCATGACGGTCCCCTATCGCAAGAAAGCGCTTTCAAACTATTTGAGGTGATGGGGATACCGCTTACGGTGGATCGTGGAAAAAGGAAATCCTCGATGGCTTTAGCGATAGTCTTTGACAGACTCTTTGGCCCGGTACTGGGCCTACGGATGAACGACGGCGAAGTCCGCATTCGCCTCGTCCCTGTGACCGACCAGGATGCTGATCGCCTGATTCCGAAGGAGTGGCATCCAGTACACCGTGAACGGTTACGTCAATTGGTACTGGGGGTGTCGCGACTGATAGAAGAATGCCCGGAAGTACGGTCTATCGAGTTAGGGGCGATTAGCTTCTCTCGTGATCGGGTGTTCGTCGCCGAGGTGGTTCTCGAGGTGTCCGCGTCCGGATATCAAGTCCCGTGATGGGGAATGCTTTTCGTCCGAACCCTTTCGTTTTGCCGGTCAGGATAGTAAAATAAGTTGATGTTGATATGAGGTAGGAGGAGACATACGGTGGCTTTCATTATTACTGACCCTTGCATCGGGCTAAAGGATGCGTCTTGTGTAGAAGTGTGTCCGGTGGACTGTATTCATAGTTCTGACGACGAGGAGCAATATTATATTGACCCTGAGGTGTGCATTGATTGCGGAGCCTGTCAGCCAGAATGTCCAGTGAATGCGATCTATGAAGAGGACGAGGTACCCTCCGAATATCAAGCGCAGATTAAGATTAACGCTGACTTCTTTAAGAAATAGCGCATGGATATCGAACTCCGCGAAAATGCGACACGTGACGATGTCCTTCAATTTATCGAAGCCGTATTGGCAGGCGAATTCAACCTGAATGCGAACCTCGCTAACCTGGCGGCGTTATTGAATCAGTATCTGCCAGACATTAACTGGGTGGGTTTCTATCTTTTTGAACACCGGTCGCAGGATTGGGTCTTGGGGCCGTTTGCGGGAAAGCCCGCGTGTACGCGGATTGGACATGAGCGGGGAGTTGTGGGGCAGGCGTTAAGTAGGGGAAAAACACTTGTTGTTCCCAATGTATTGGAGTTTGAAGGGCATATTGCTTGCGATGGGGACTCCCGTTCTGAAGTGGTGATACCCATTTTTAGTGAGGGACATGTGGTCGCGGGACTGGATGTCGATAGTCCCCACTATGACCGATTCAAGACTGAGGATGTGCAGCTCATGGAGGAGTTGTGTCATAACCTGGGGGACCATTGGTCACGTTATCATTGGTACTAGGGTGTGTATAGCGCTGTCGAGTCTGCCGTGGGCAGGCTCTTTTTTATTTCGGAAACCGGAGGATGTGATGGATGGCTTCCGCTAAATAATCCGCGGGACGTCGCATGTGCCCTGCTGTTGAGGGGCTTGCGCAGCGAATGGCTTCAGGGGCGCGACGATGAGGGGAGAAAGCCCTCATGAAGAGGCCCGCGACATCTTCGGGAGAACTGAGAGGGTTCCTTAAAATAGTCGCATGGCGAGGAGAGGGCGCTTTTGGGACCAATGGTTATCTGGGTGAACGTAAGGCATGACATACCATAAGCGCCTCAGGACATTGAGGCGCTTACCGGTATACCGATCATGCGGTTATTCGAAGTTCGCCAAAATCGTGTTCCAGGTGGCGTCGTCGACGTGCCAATCTTGGTGTACCAATGGGGTGGCACGAAATCCGGGGATTTGGGCTTCATAGGGGATAGACTCTTCTTGATAGATAAGGCCGGTGACTAATTCATCACTAGCATCCAATTGGGCGAGAGCTCCGGCACGGCTATGGACATCATAATCCGATACGTCGTCGAGGTTCACCAGGCTCTTCTTGTACCAGTCATAGGTATTCACTTTGTTGTATGTCACACAAGGAGAAATCACATTAATCAGCGAGAATCCGGGATGCTCAATGCCTTGCTGAATCAGTCGTGCCAATTGCGGCTGCCAACTCGAAAATCCCTGGGCGACAAAGGTGGCGCCGGCAGATACCGCCAGCATCAGGGGGTGAACTGGCCGATCAATGCTCCCTTTAGGAGTAGTTTTGGTTTGAAAGCCACTTTCTGAGGTGGGAGAGGTTTGTCCTTTGGTGAGGCCATACACATGATTATCCATCACAATATAAGTGACATTGACGTTGCGCCGCAACGCATGCATGAAATGGCCCATGCCGATGGCATAGGCATCCCCGTCTCCTCCAGCAGCCAATACCAAAAGGTCGCGATTGGCAAGCTTTAGGCCTAACGCCGCCGGGAGGGTGCGGCCGTGGGTCACGTGGATGTTATACGAATTGATGTAGTTACCGAGCTTTCCCGAACAGCCAATTCCGGCAACAATAGCGGTGGTGCTGGGTTCTGCTCCTACCGCGACTAGAGCCTTTTGCATGGCGACTAACACGCCGAAGTCGCCACATCCGGGACACCACCAGGACTTTTCACTGGTTTTGAAGTCTTGCAGCGTAGCCATTAACGAGTCACCTCCGCGAGAGTGGGTAATAGGGGACGGGCGGCCGCGACAATTTCTGAAGGGAAAAATTGCACGCCGTCATATTTAAGAAGGCTTTGATCGCGCTCTTCATCATACACACCAGCGGCGCGCATGAGGAGAGCCACTTGGCCCGTGGCATTTTGTTCCACAATCAGCACTTTCTTGGCGTCGTGAAAGTAAGACTGAAATTGTTCTCGTGGGAAGGGAGAGAGGGTGCGAAACCAACTGATGGCAACATGGTACCCTTGGTCTTGCAGGATATTTTTGGCTTCTCGAATCGCGCCCACTGTGGATCCCACCGCTAACAGTACGAGGTCTGGCTGTGCCGGGCCCTCCCATTTGATGCCCTCCCGGAGGGAGTGTACCGCTTCAATCTTATTGAGTCGCTTTTCCATCATGCGCATACGATTGTGGGGATCTTCAGAGACTTTTCCACTCGGCTGGTGCTCAACCCCGGTAGCCAGAAACTGTCCTTGATATGTGCCGGGCAGCGAGCGAGGTGAGACACCGTCTTCCGTCAACTGATAACGAAAGAAGGCATCTTTACCGAGTTCTAAGAGTTCCTCTTGTTCCATAATAGGCCCTCTTTGAATGGGTACTTGAGGACCGTTGAGCTTGGCGCGGTCAATCGTCTGAGACCATAATGCCAGTGATAGGTCGGTGGCAATCAACACGGGAGTTTGTAGTTGATCGGCAATATTAAAGGCTTCATAGCCGTCCTCAAAAGTTTCCTCGACGGAACTGGGGACCAAAACGACCCGAGGGCCTTCGCCATGACCTCCATTAATAATGGCCATCAGATCGGATTGCTCTTGCTTAGTGGGCATCCCAGTGGACGGTCCACTACGCTGTGTATCCACGATGACCACGGGGATTTCCGCCATGGAAGCGAGCCCAATGCCCTCTTGCATGAGGGAAAACCCAGGCCCTGAGGTGGCGGTCATAGCACGAGCCCCAGCATAACCGGCACCAATGCAGGCCGTGATAGACCCCAATTCATCTTCCATTTGCACGACAGCGCCTCCAACTAGCGGAAGCCACTTGGTGAGCGCTTCCATAATGTCGGTGGCTGGTGTAATAGGATAACCGCACATGAGTCGGCATCCTCCGGCAATGGCTCCGAGGGCAATGGCATCATTACCGGTGAGTACTAGACGATCTCCTGCGGTAGGATCTCCCAACGAGATATGCGAGGAGGTGTCTCCAAATTCATCCCGAGTGCGATGATACCCATCCAGGAACGCGTCTTGATTCGACTTTACCACCTCTTCGCCTTTGCGAGAGAACTTTGACTCCACATAGGCGAGAAAGGGGTCCACGGGAAGATTAAGAAGCGCCGCAGAAGCGCCGACAGACACCATGTTGCGCATGACAATGGAGCCATGGGATTTCGCAATTTCAGTGAGCGGGAGGGCAATCAACGTGGCCGAGATGCCTTCTGGTAACTGCGGTCCAAACGCACTATCCGCTAAAAGGATTCCCCCGAGTAATTCCTCCGCGTGTTGATTGATCGTGTCTTGATTTAGAGCCACTAATATATCCGTATGCTCAATCGCCGCTTCCACGGGGGTAGCAGAAATGCGCACCTTATAGGTGGTATGTCCGCCCTTGATTCGCGAAGAGAAGTGTTTATATCCGTATACAAAATAACCCATGCGATTAGCCACGGTCGACAGCACATCACCTGTCGAGTCAATGCCTTCGCCTTGTTCTCCACCAATTTTCCAAGAAATCATCACCGGTTCACTCCTATCCCCAAAACATCTCTCAAAGTCTTCTTGATATTAATGCATCGTTGCACGAGAAGGAATGGGCAAACGATGCCTAATTTTACGATGGGTACCACCTAAGCGGGGGATATTATCGTGGTGCTGACGCGTCCTCGAAGACCACCCCTGCATATAAGGGAGAGAGATGGCGAATGGCGTTGTGCGCGCGGGACACGAGTTCGGCACTGCGGACAATCGCATCCTCTCGAGGAAATGTGAGCCCTACGGTAAACCCATGACTTTTGAGCGCGGTCTTTTGAATGATGTCAGACATATCAGTGGCAGTAATTGAGGTGACTGGACGTTCGCCTTGGCCATGGTCATCGCGGTAATAATAAATGGGTTCCGGATCCTTCAAGCGAGAGAGTGCCTCGGGTCCCTCGGAATTGAGGTATTGTAGCAATCGTTCTTTGTCCTCATCGCTCTCTTGTTTAATCGAGAATCTCACAAAGACATAGTCACGAGCAATTCCCACCTCGAAATGCGCAAATCGCTTGTATCCTCGTTCATTGCGGGAAAATGCTACCCAAGTATCATCGGGAGGATTCACCCGTCGTCGGGCGTGACTTGCGGTGTGCGGATACATCGCATGTCCAGTAATTTCTTTAAGTCGCGGGGCCAGGTCATCACCCAGCATGGCCAGTTTCGGTCGCACGGTACTACGCAACGCAGACATTCGATCGTGAAATTCAGGAATAAGAAACACGTCAAAGTCCGTTTTACTAAAGCCTGCAAATTGATACATGGTTATGTCCTTTCTGGGAACTGACGGTGGTCTTTTTCCTAATCATGGTATCAATAGAGCCTTGAATTCACAAGTTAGGATGGGCAGACGCAGAGGATTTCCCTATCCAATCGCGAATAACCGAAGAGGCGTGGCACATTTTTTAGTGTTGATCAACAAGTTGATCAACAAAAGGAAGGTATGTTCGTGGGAGAATTAATACCGGTCATTGCAGTGGTCGTGGTGGTGTTGGCTGTACGGACCCGACGGACCATGAAAGAGCAGCCATTTCATTCCGCGACAGTGTGGGCGCGGATCATTCTTTTGTGCGCACTGGCTATTTTTGTTTTGATTATTGAAATGCGATCGCGAGAAACATTAGCGGGGGTGGCGGCAGGTCTTATTATTGGATTGTTGCTGGGGGGGTATAGTTTGAGCCATACCACCTATAATTGGCATGAAGATCCGCCACGCTATAAAACCAATCCGTATATTGGAGCGATGGTGGTCGCGTTGTTTGCCATTCGCATTCTCTATGACGCGCTCACTCTGAGAGCCGCCACTCATCACGTGGGACCCATTGACCCTATTACGGTGTCATGGTTTTCGGCGTTGCTCTATTTCCTCTTTATCGCCTACTGGAATGTCTATTACATCGGGTTATTGCGTAGGGTGCAGGAAAAGACTCACGGCAAGAGGCCCTAGCGGAATGCTGACACGTTTGCATCAATGAGAGGCCTTTTTGCTATTTGAGGACCCATTTCAAGGACTCTACTATTTTTTCGCACGAGATCATATCAATAGTGCGATCCCCTAGGGTGCTCTGTGGTACTATGGTTAGACGTGATATTCAAAACACTGGCTTTTTTCATACATAATTTCTGGTAGTCGCGTAGAAAGGATTCTCACGTGCGGGTCTTTAGTGATTTGATGTGGTTTTTTAAGGATCATAAGCGGCAGTATATTTCCGGCATTATTTTTCTCATGATTGTGTCCATTATCGCCTTGGTTCCTCCCGAAATTGTGGGAATTATCGTCAATCGCTTAACGCGACATACCTTGACCGTGACCGTCTTACTAGAAGCGGTGGTGACAATTGCAATCACGGCTTTTCTGTCGTACGGATTGAGGTATCTCTGGAGAATTCGGCTCTATGGCGGTTCAATTCAACTGGCCACAGAACTTCGTAATCGGCTATACCATCATTTTACCAAGCTCTCTCCGGAATTCTATCACCATCATCGCATCGGAGACTTAATGGCGCATGCCACTAATGATGTCCAAGCCATTCAGGAGACGGCTGGCGATGGAGTGCTGACATTGGTGGATTCCATCACCACCGGTACCGTCGTGGTCGCCACCATGGCGATTACAATTAGTTGGAAGTTAACGGTCATTAGTCTTTTGCCACTGCCACTGATGGCGTATGCGGTCTCGCGTTACGGGCAGATGCTGCACGAGCGCTTTGGGTTGGCGCAAGCGGCATTTTCCGATATCAATGACCGTGTCCAAGAATACATATCGGGAGTTCGTGTGGTGCGGGCGTTTGGCCAAGAAGCAGCGGAGCGAAAAGCCTTTGTCGCGCTCTCGCAAGATGTGGTGAATAAAAATGTAGCTGTGGCCAAGATTGATTCGCTCTTTGATCCGACCATTTCGGTCATCATCGGGTTTTCCTATTTTCTTGCGGTCGCGTTTGGTGGATATTTTGTGGTCCATGGCAGTATGGACCTCGGAAGCCTCACTACATTTACCTTATATTTGGGTCAATTAATCTGGCCGATGCTCGCTTTCGGATTTTTATTTAACACAGTGGAGCGCGGTAGTGCATCGTATGACCGGGTACAAACCTTGCTCCATATCGCGCCTACAGTCAATGAACGTGAGGACGCGCTTTTAGAGGTCCCGACAGGGAATATTCGATTTGCTATTTCAGAATTTCGCTATCCTGAAAGCGATGGGCCGGTGTTAAAAAATATTTATTTAGACGTGCCCCAAGGGACCACACTGGGCATTGTGGGAAGAACTGGCACCGGAAAGACCACGCTCATGCGACTCTTGTTGCGTGAGTTTGATGTCACGGAGGGCGATATCACTATTGGTGGCGAGTCGATTTATGTCTATCGTTTGCATGCGCTCCGTCATGCGATAGCTTACGCGCCGCAAGATGACTTTTTGTTTTCGCTCTCTATTAAAGAAAATATTGGGTTTCAGACCCCTGATGCCACCACGGAAGACATTGAACGCGTCGCGACGATTGCCTCTATTCACGAGGACATTCTGCGGTTTCCAGAGGGATATGACACCATCGTGGGGGAACGTGGGGTGACACTGTCCGGAGGTCAAAAGCAACGGGTCTCCATCGCGCGAGCCCTTATTGCTGACGCCGAAATATTGCTGCTCGATGACACCTTGTCAGCGGTGGACGCACGGACAGAAAAGGCGATTTTAGGGGCGCTGAAGGCCCATCGTCAGAATCGCACCACCATTATTTCGACGCACCGCCTCAGCGCTGTGGAACATGCCGACCAGATTGTGGTGCTTGAAGGCGGGCAAATTAAAGAGCGCGGCAGTCATCAGCAGTTGCTGGATATCGGAGGGCGATACTTCGACATGTACCGCCGACAGCAACTCGAGACATTGGTTGAACAAGGGGGGACGGCGGAATGAGTCTGGAATCTTTAGATACTCCTTTATCGTTGCCACAACGAGGCACCTTCTGGCGCCTCATGCGCTACATGCTCTATCATAAGGGCCGTGTGGCACTATCCTTGGTGATTCTGCTGTTGGCCACGGCTGCAGACGTGCTACAGCCGATCTTGGTGAAAGTATTTTTGGATCGGTATCTGATTCCACGTCATTTTCCTAAGGGCCAATTAATCGAATTGGGCGCGGCATATTTATTATTGGTGGTCCTGACATCCGCCTTTACCGTATTGCAACTGTTGTTGTTTCAATTATTAGCGCTCGATATTATCCAGCGCCTTCGGGTCGACCTGTTTGATCGAATCCAAGAACTGGCTCTCTCGTTTTTTGATCAAACGCCTGTTGGAGTGTTGGTATCACGCATTACCAACGACACTCAAGCCATTTTAGATATGTTCATGACCGTGCTCTCCACCTTTGTTCAGAACGTGACCATGCTGACGGGCGTCATGATTGCGATGTTTGCTCTGGATGTGCGATTAGCGCTCTATTGTTTGGTGCTTTTTCCGATTATTATCTTGGTGATGTGGGTGTATCAACGGGTTAGTAGCCCGGTCTTTCACTTAGCGCGCCAACGGCTATCGTTATTAAACGCTAAGCTGAACGAGTCTTTGCAGGGAATGGGGATCGTTCAGGTGATGCGCCAAGAGCCGCGTCTTCGAAGAGAGTTTGGCGAGGTCAACGAAGCCTATCGCAAGGCGCGCTTTAAGAACACGCAAATTAATGGGCTATTGTTGCGTCCCTTGATGGATGTAATTTATCTGTTGGCGTTAATCCTGGTGCTCGGATATTTTGGCCTGCTATCTTTTCATACGGCAGTCAACATTGGGGTACTGTATGCATTTGTCAGCTATTTGAGCCGATTTTTTGAACCCGTCAACAGCATGTTGCAACGGTTAAACTTTTTTCAGCAGGCGATGGTGTCAAGCCACCGAGTATTTCAGATTCTCGATAATCCATCGCGGCGTCCAGCAATGGAAGGCGATGGCAGCGCCGAGATCTCCCGCGGCCGCATTGAGTTTCAAGACGTGTCTTTTTCGTATGATGGCAAAACCGACATCTTGAAACACGTGAGTTTCACGGCCGAACCCGGTCAGACCGTCGCTATTGTAGGACACACCGGTAGCGGCAAGAGTTCCACGGTAAACTTATTGCTACGCTTTTATCCTGTCGACCGGGGCCGGATTCTCATCGATGGGCAGGACTTAAAATCTTTTTCTGAAGCCGAGATTCGTCACAAGATGGGGCTGGTATTGCAAGACCCGTTTTTATTTGTGGGAGACATTGAGTCGAACATTCGCCTTGGGGACGAGGATATCTCTTCGGATGCCGTGCAAGCGGCGGCTCGATTTGTGCAAGCGGACACCTTCATCGATAAGATACCGGGAGGATATCACGCACCCATTGGAGAGCGCGGGGCCACACTCTCCACCGGACAGCGTCAACTGTTGTCCTTCGCCCGGACTATGGTGCGGGAACCGGTCATTTTGGTACTGGATGAGGCGACCGCCAGCGTCGACACCGAGACGGAAGAGAAAATACAAGCCGCTCTTGAGAAGATGCGACATGGCCGGACTACCATTGCCATTGCCCACCGATTATCCACCATTCAAGATGCGGACCTCATCTTAGTGCTGCATCACGGCGAAGTGGTGGAGCGCGGCACGCATCAAGAGCTTTTAGCCCATCAAGGCCTCTACCATAAGATGTTTTTGCTACAGCAAGGAATGGTTGAATCGGTGTCATAGGTTATCAAGAACGGGACTGTTCTGTGAGGAACAGTCCCGGGACAGGTTAGAACTCCAACAGATTCTCGTCAGTTAACACAGCTTCCACCATGCTATCCATGTCGAGTGGTTTATCGACGCGATCGTCAATCGTGACTGTCGTAATGACGCGGTCCACGCCGCTATAGAAGGGCGACTGGTGCATCGCTTCCACGACGGGAAGAATGTCCTGTAAGTCGCCTTCTAACAGGGTCGCGGTAGGGGTCAGCACGCTTTCCACCCCAATGGCTGACTCGGCAATCTCAAAGCAGTCCTGAATATAACTCGAGATGCTGGCTTCGTCGGTGCCCACGGGAACCACTTTGACTTCGACAATTGCCATAGACATAGCCTCCGCTGTGTCAGACTTCGCTGTCCAGAGCGTATTTTCTCCAAGGCCACTCGAAATCACTCGCCCATGTCCAGGGTATAGGGCTTTTCGCCCGCCATGACTTTTGAGATATGGTTTTGTTGGTCAACATAGACGAGGCGTGGATGAAGTCCGCTACGCACTTCTTCGGGGCTAAAGTAACCATAGGCCATAATAATCACTAAGTCGCCGGGATGAAAATGTCGTGCAGCCGTTCCGTTGAGACATAGTGAACCTGGGTGGTCGTTATCTTGGATGACATAGGTGACCCAATGCGTCCCGGTATTAATGTTGGTGATGTGCACAAATTCGTGAGGCAAAATATCGGCAGCCAGAGCAAGTTGATGACCGAGTGTCAGACTGCCGACGTAATTGAGATTGGACTCGGTGACGGTGGCCCGATGGATTTTTGATTTCAGCATTTCTCTTAGCAAACGTGTCAACTCCTCAATTGAACGCCGAATGGGGTAGGTCATATTCAGTCAATCGTTTATCATATGTCGCGAGTCGAGAAAGCTTGCATGAGATTCTTGTATAGCATGACCTGCCATGAGGCACTCTAGCCGCGGAGGGATCATCTATGGAAGACCATCAGAAAGAAGGCCATCAAAAGGAAGGACATCAAAAGGAAGGACATCAAAAAGAGGAAAAAAAATATTCGGTCAAGTCTCCGCGTAAGCACCCCAAGCCCTCTATGGGCACTCCCAGCACCATCAACCAAGCGGTACGCCAGGAACTCTGGTATGTGGATACCATGGTGGCGTCGCCCTTTCGCATGGTGCGTCGGCAATTAGAAGGGCGCCAGGGAGCCATGGCTCAAAGTGCGGATGAAGCCATGTGGGCGATGGAGGGGATGGTTCGTCTGCCCATTAAACTGATACAAGCAGCGTTTGGTGAAGCGCCATCCGTGGCGCCGAGCGACCAACACGGAGAATCATCGCACTAGTATTTCCAATTTGTAGGTCACCATTTTCGACGATAGAGCATCGCCTTCAGGCAAACGGTGGGACGGCTATGGCGCAAGAGCCGTAATGATAGGAAGTGCAGCCATTCTTTTGTCTGTCAAGAGATCAGTCAAAAGTTGGCTCTTCAGTTAGACAATAGCAGACCGCTCCGATTCTCCGTATGGACGAGCATCCGGCTCCCCTGACATGGCCTATGAGGTCGTATGGTCGGGGGAGCGCGGTTTTACGATCTGACGACGCCCTCGATCACTCGGTACACTCTCTAATGTTCCGACTTCCATAACGCCTAATTCCGCAAAGGAATCCGGGGAACCCAAGGGTTAGGGGTGAATCGAGCTTGTGCTCGTAGGGCGTACTCTCGCGTCCGAATCCGTCAGCTAACCTCGGAGGCAAATTTCGAGGGGGATATATTACGTGAAAACGATGATACTAGGTGCAGCATTTTTAGGATCCATGAGCTTATTCGCCGCTCCGTCCATAGGAAGTGTTCAGGCTGCCAGTACGACCACGGCAGCACTTCAATCTCTGCATCCTGCGATGCAACATACCCTCTTTCAGGGTGATACGGGCCACTGGGTCATGACTCTTCAAGCCGACCTCAATGATCTCGGAATCTCATCAGGACCCGTCGATGGGATTTTCGGACCGCTTACTGAGGCGGGTGTAAAGTCCTTTCAGTCGCAAAGCGGACTCTCCTCCACGGGAGTAGTCAATGCCACAACCTGGCAAGACATTTTGGCAGGATTCCAACTAACTCCCTATACACCAGGAAGTCATGCGCTGAGTGCGACATCAGCCAATAGCAACCAGAGCCAATCTGTGGGATCGGGATCGGCTGAGCAATTATCGCTTCCCGAGTCGTTCCCTACTGGTGGCACGCCGGTTGACGAACCTTCCAGTTCATCGGGTCCGCAAGGGGAATTCACGCCGTCCGTCAGCACCATTGATGGGCATCAAGTCGTCGCCGCCTATCATATGATTGCTACCTCATATGGACCGAGCTTGGCAGATAATTACCCCTACGGCCCGACGGATTACTTCGGCGCACCACTAGAAGACGGAATGATTGCGGTCGATCCGAGTGTGATACCGTTGAAGAGCCTCGTCTATGTGACCGGATATCAAGACAACTTCCTCCCGTCACAAGGGTTTCTGGGACAAGCCGACGATACAGGGGGAGCCATCCAAGGTGATCGGATTGATATCTTTATGAATCAAGATTCCACCATTATTTCCGACTTT
>NZ_JBYCKN010000188.1:0-13660 GCF_057473405.1 Sulfobacillus sp. TH-112 | reverse complement strand
GGGTAAGGAAGTTCTCGTGCCTGTGGAGAGGAAAACCCGTATATTTCCCTGTGTTGCACGCAGAATGCATGTGTTTCATGAACGCCTGCTATCGGAAGGGGCCCTTCCGACACCCTGATGCTGCCGAGGCTTTTCCCCGTCAAGAAATTCTTGTGAGCAGTTATCATTCAGAAAGGTTTAAAGGCGGGATGTCCACAGACTTCAGTGCAGCGCCAAGCTTTTGACTCTCAGCACATTAGTGCTAAGTTCTACACGACCACTCCCGAATATCCTCAAATCCTTCCAACCATATTTAGGGTAGGGGACGGATAGGATGCCGGGGATCTACGACACGCGGCAATCGGGTGGGCGGGCGAACGTTCTCATTGGGGAAATGGCCTGCGGTGCATGGTAGACAATCCTAGTTGTACGCGAGAGCGCACGACCATCATGCTAACGATGACTTGGCAGGACGTATAAATATGATTAAATGTGTAGGATGGGGAAGGGTAGTCCTGGTCGGATGCGGTTAAGAGACTTTTTCCGCGGGGGCGATCCCCTCGCTACCGGACTGAGGATTCCCCGATGAGACCGGTCCTTACATAGAGGCGGTGGGGACGTCGGCGATGCGCCTGGCAAGAAGTCAGTGATATACTGACTTCTTGCCCACATGGGGCTATAGGCATCCAGTTGGGAGTGAGCATTATAGGTGTCGACAACACTGTCCAGCCACTCTCTTCCGCGGTCAGGCCATCCCGTGAAATTGCGACGTCGAAACTCAGCGGCAAAATGAGGGCTCTGAACGAACTATCCAGGCCACTTTTGCTTAAGCCTCGCGATGGCGCGGCTGCTCTAGAGCAGCTCCGCACAGTTTTCGGGCACTCCAAATCAGACCTATGGGCCACGTGTGATCCGTCCGAGAGGATTATCCTCATCTGTCAAACGGGCCACCGCAGTTTGTCCGTTGCAGACCGACTTCTCACTGGTATCGCATGTGCGCGGAGGCATGGGGTGGTGGAAACGGGACTCAAAATCGGTATAGAGTCAGAGATAATCACTCTCTTAGGGCGACTATTGTTATACATCATCTGCTATCGTGCCAGATCGGTTCGCAGGGTGTGGATCGACGAGGGTGAGTAGTCCTATCACGCCGATTCCGAGGGAGGCAACAAAGGCCCCGCGAAACCCCCAGAAGAACCAGAGAGGATAGTGGGCACTTGTATGGTTAGGGGTGGGCCCCAAGCCGTACAGTATCCATGTCAAGGACAATAAAATGGAGGCCAATGCCACTCCGACGGCTCTCCCAAGATTCCGCTGGGTGGCTAGCAAACTGGACGCCAGACCGGTATCCCCAGGGCCGACCGAACTCAAGACAGCGGCATTGTTAGGAGAGGAATAGAGTCCGGCTCCAGCTCCGACGAATACCAATACAATCCAGATCTCCCAGAGGGCGGTATGGCGTGGAAGTAGGATGAAAAAACCATTAGCGAGCATTAATAACCCCAATCCGACTCTCCCTGGCCATAAAACTCCGGAACGGTCCAACCATCGTCCTCCTAGGGGCGAAATGATGACCATGGCTAAGGCTTGGGGAACGAGACTGATCCCAATCAAGCTGACCGACAAGCGTAGCTCATAACGAAGGTAGAAAGGCAATAGAAACGATGGAAACATCATGAGAATCCAATATGCCATTCCAGACAGAAGATTTTTTGTGAATGGATGAATTCGAAAGAGTCGCAAGGGGATGAGAGGGGTCTTGCGTCGCAGTTCCCACCGAATAAAGCTGTACGTGGTTGGGATTTCTAACAGAAAGAGTCCTAAGCCCCAGCGGGAGTGCCAATTAGCCAGTCCAAACTGCAATAACGATGTCATCGCGGCGAATAGTAATGCGCCCATCCAGTCTAATGAGTGGAGTGAGACATCGGGATCGCGTGGGAATCGGGGCAAGTAATGCCAAGAACCCCATAATCCCCAGAGCCCAACGGGGAGATTAATCCAGAAAATGCTTCTCCATCCAAAAAATGCGGTCAGAATTCCTCCCAGCGGAGGGCCAGCCAGGGTGCCAGCAGCTACAACAGAACCAATGAGGCCTAACGCCTGTCCTCGTTTATTGACCGGAAAGACCAATGCAATGATTGCCATGACATTGGCCATGATGGTCGCTCCACCCAAGGCTTGAAATGCGCGTGCTAAAACCAATAGTGAAAATGTTGGCGAAAGTGCACTACTTACTGAACCCATAATAAAAATAGCAATTCCCGCCAAAAAGACGTCACGACGACCTAACGCGTCAGCCATACGACCAGCCACCGGCAATAGCCCGGTGATGACCAGAAGGTATGCCGTGATGACCCACTGCAACGTCGCGATCGATAGAACAAATTGATGTTGTAATACTGGCAGCGCCACATTGACGACACTGGAGTCCAAATTTACCATAAAGGTTCCCGTGGTCGCTGCAGCAAAGCTGAGCCAGAGGGCACGTCCCGACAACAGGATGGCCCGTTGTGGTTCACGATCCGGAATGCGATGGCGAGGTGACATGGGCATTGACTATCGCATCCTTCTTCCTTAAACCAGGGGAAAGCGCCGATTGCGTAAGTCGGGCCCTCCCCTGGAATGCTCAGATATTATTGCCGTGACCCGAAGACCTGCATGCGTTCTCTGACTTCATCGATGGCTTCTTGCGGCAGTTCTTTGGCACCGCCTAAAGACTTAGATTGAATAATAAGCTCGGCCGCCTCATCCAGTGTGGCTAAAAGACGCGCCGTGCTGATGGCGTCTTGGTGGAATACTAAAGCGCCGTGATTGGCCATCATGATTGCCGAAAGGCCTGGATGGTTCTCTACGACGTCAATAATAGCGTTGACCGATTTATCTGACCCGCGTGGTGCCCAAGGGACTACCGGCACCGGTTCGGTGAGGCCAAAACGTAGTAGTGGTTCGTAGACTAACGGAATAGGCTGATGCGCTACGGCGAATACGGTGATGTGGGGAGCATGGGTATGAATGACGGCCCCCACACTAGCACGAGAGCGGTACACCCGGGTATGCATTTGAATGATTTCTTGCATGCTCGGTTCCATCGATTCGCCATTGACCAAATTGCCATGTAAATCTAACACGGCGAGATCGCTTTCCGACAAGTGGCCAATAGACCCACCGCGTGTCATAATGATGTGTTGCTCATCTAGTCGTGCGGATAAGTTGGCGTGTTCCCCACGAAATAACATCCCTGATTCTGCCAGTATTTGAGCAGCTCGAATGATTTCTTGACGCACCTTTGCCTCGTTCATGTTTCATCCTCCTCGATATGACCATTATGGTGTCCGACGATAAAGTATTTACCCTTCTAACGAAATTATACTGCAACAAACAGTATGATGCAAATAATTTCCGCGTCGTATTGCCTTAGCCTTGTAGAAGGCCCTGTAACGGTATAAGTCACTGGCCAATATGGCTATTGTGGAGCCACAAATTCCCATGAGAGAGACCAATAACTGGATTGTGTTGTGCGGACATTTACCACAGTGTCCCACACGGCTTATGATGTTAAGAGAGATTCGCCAATGTGGTGTCTCGGGTTCCAGAGGCACGGCGAATGTTCAGGAATTGTACCACGAGAGGGATGACGTGCGTGACAATCGAGGAATTGCAAGGGGTGGCCGACGGTGGTAATTGGCCTCCGGAAAATGCTTGGCTACTCGCTCAAGAGTTGCTTGAGCACTTTGGCAGCCCCGACCCCAAGCTTCGGGATACCCTATCCTATACGATGATGGAGCGTCTTGTTTCGGAAAGATTGCTGAACCTTGAGGAGCAGTTGGTGCTGTTGAAGACAGCCCTAGATGACCACCACCTCTATGCAGGCATTGGCGAGACTGAGACCGACAGTGTTTTCTTGCGTAGCTTTTCTGTACTTGTGGTCCCTATCATACTTGGAGAGGACTTAGACGAAGGGAGGCTTTCGGAGTCTGTGGTGGTCGACACACTCGATCGGGTATTCGACTATGCGCGAGCGGAGAGGGATTGGCGCGGTTATGTGGTCGATAAGGGCTGGGCTCATGCCGTTGCACATACCGCGGACGCGTTGGGAGTTGTTGCCCGTCATCCTCGAATGCCGATACATCGTTTGTCTGAAGTATTTTCCACAATACAATACCTTGCAACGCTTCCCTATCCACTGGGATACTTGGAAGACGATCGTCTGGCATACGCGGCTTATCAGATCATTGAATCGGGACGGGTGAGCACTAGTATGTTAGATAAATGGTTGAATCGATTTCAGCGCCTGGTGGGGCCGGATGATGGGGTGGAGACATTGGGTGGCGCAAATGCGGAACATGTTTTGCGGAGTCTCTATTTTCGGTTTCGTGCGAAAGATACAGCACACCCATATTTGGATGCAATACAAAAGGCGCTAGATCGCTTCGACATTTTCCTTCCTGAGGCTTCCACGGATGACGATGCGTAATGTTTTCACGATGAATGGTGTGTCATGGTGCGAGACGCGCGTTCCCATGGGCCGGGTCCTCGTAGTCGGTGCCAAGGCAATTCGCCCCATATCACTTTGGGATAAGGGGCACCCTATTGTTCGAAAAAAATACGGCGAATCAGCCATATGTCCTAAAGAGGGCACATTAGAACGAAGAATCTCGTCGTGAGATTTGCCCGGTGCAAATACTGTCTTGGCTCTTACAGTACTGATGGGGCGTCAGCAATTTTAGTTCGACTATCTACCAGCAAAACTTCCGTTGTACAATAAGCTAAAAATAATATAGTATATATAGTACAGTACATAAAATGATCATTGGAGGGATTTCCGTTGACAACAAAATTGTGGACCTCGGTCAAGGTAGGTCGTATGACACTTCCTCATCGCCTAGCGATGTCGCCTATGACACGTAGTCGAGCGCTTCCAGACGGGACGCCAGGTGAATTGGCAGAGCTCTACTATACACAGCGGGCGTCAATGGGGCTCTTAATCAGCGAGGGCACTCAGCCTTCGGATGACGGTCAAGGGTATATCTTTACTCCCGGTATTTATACCGACAACCACATTGCGGGATGGAAGCGCATTATTGACAGTGTCCACGCGGCAGGAGGACACTTTTATATTCAGCTCATGCACGTCGGTCGTATATCGCATCCTGATAATACCTTAAACCATCGGCAAGCCCTAGCGCCTTCGGCCTTGGCTCCAGGGATTCAAATGTTTACGCTAGAGGGGATGAAGGATATCCCGGTGCCTAAGGCCATGACCACAGAAGACATCGACACGGTTATTGGAGAGTTTCGTCATGCCGCCCGATCGGCCATACTGGCGGGAGCCGATGGAGTCGAGATTCACGGTGCCAATGGCTATCTGGTGCACCAGTTTTTCGCGGAAAATGCGAATCGTCGTGACGACCAGTATGGTGGATCTGCCGAAAATCGTGCGCGATTTGGCATTGACGTGGCGCGTGCCGTAGCCGATGAAATTGGACCAGACCGGACCGGATTTCGTATTTCTCCGTTCAGTACTGCCGGGGGACTCGATGAAGGGGCTAGCGGTAGTGATGTGTATCGCTCGCTCATTTCGGATCTCGGTAACCTCAAACTAGCCTATCTGCATGTGCTGCACACAGGCAATGATGAATTTTTACGAGAAATTCGTGCATTGTGGCCAACCAGCCTTTTGGTGAATCGCGCTGGTCGCCCGTTAGATAAAATTTCGGTCGATGTGGACCAAGGGACAGCTGACGTGGCGGTGGTAGGGGCATGGGCTTTAGCGAATCCCGATTTGCCGGAGCGCCTGAAAGCCGGATTGCCATTAAATAGTGCCGATCCTGCTACGTTTTTTGGAGGAGATGAACATGGATACACCGATTATCCGACAAGCTCTCACTAGTGATTAACCAAAGAAGTGACCAGGTCGATGCCTTGGCACTTCCTATAGCAAATCGTACACGAGTCGCCATCCTTAGGGGATGGCGTTCTTTTTGTTAGGGGCGGGTATTCAGTGTGAATGCCGAATGGCAAATGATGGGTCGCCGGGAAAGATTTATATTGTTGTAGGTCTTCCATAGCCTTGGGAAAAAAGGTCTTTTGTCATAGAGCAGTTGGTATGGGGATAAGACATGTAATCATTGGTGAACCGCCTTTGGGTCCAAATGGCGAGGCGATATAGGGGGTCTCGTCCAAGGACAATCGCCATCGAATGTTTTTGGGGCGGGGAGCAATGGCGCCATTGGATCGGCTGTAGACGAGGACGGATGGCATTGGATCGGCACAGGCAAACGCGGCGGGCATCAATCACTCTGAGGGGATCGGAAGCGCTTGTGCTGGGTCCTATTTCTTCCCACCATCCTGCGTGTGATCGAGTGTTGTCGCGCTGAGCGCCCACCTTAAGTTTGGTGAACATCTGTCACGGCGTCTAGTCGTGGGAATGGTAGCGGATTTTCCGGAAGGGGCGGGTTAAGTCGCCGAGGATGCACCCGGCTAAGTGGAGACGCCTAATAGAGCTATGTGCTGCGGCCTAAATGTTTTTTTGTTCTTGTGTCCGCCCCGATCATCTCCTGTCATACGGGTAATGTGCGGAATTCTCCGGCACGTTACCCGTGAGTTCGCGAGGTATTGGAAAATCTTGCTTTAGTACCTGCCAACTGAGTGAAGGATTTTTTCAATCTTGGTCATGCAAAACTCTCACGGGCGGTGATGATGAAATAGGAGGCCCGTGATGAACGCGATCCTAAGGGTCTTTCCTGACCAGTTTGCAACCGATCGGTTGTTGCGATGCCCATTACCCGGTGATGGGATTGCCGTTCATGAGGTCATTGTAGAATCTCATACGGAGTTTATACAGTGGATGCCGTTTGCTGTAAACATCCAGACGCCAGCAGAAGTGGAAAAAATGTGCGTCGGGCTCATGCTCAATTTTTACTGTGCGAAGATTTGCGTCTTCACATGGTTTTAAAGTCGTCGGGACGCTTTATCGCCAGCACGGGACTACACCGCATTAATTGGGAGATAGGACGCTTTGAGATGGGTTACTGGATAAGGTCTTCGGAGGCGGGGCGTGGCTTGGTCACGGAAGCCGTTCGGGGAATCGTGCAGTAGGCCTCAGACTATTCGGCGTATTGAAATTCGTTGTGATGCGCGAAATGAGCGGCGGTTGCCATCCGGGGGAGTGGGGATATCCAGATCGTCCCTACGGACAACCTGTTCCGTAGCACGCTTGGTGGATGAAAGCGTGTCAATACGAGAAGTGGGATGAGCATCGAGTGTTTCTATCACGTCATTGCAGAGTCTAAATTACCATGAATACAGCTACGATCAGCTCAAAGGTGCACTGATGTATATAAAGGCGGTCCTTGAGTAGGTCAATCTTGCGATATGCTTCGTATCGAGTAGTAAAGTGATATAGTACTCTATGAGTCGCTACCAGTGACTCGGAAGGGATGAGGAAATGACGCAAGCATTGACGCTTAATCCAGAACATACCGCGTTGGTCGTGATTGATTTGCAAAAAGGGATTACTGCCATGCCGACCGCCCCGCATGCGGCATCCGATGTCGTGACCCGATCGGCCCAACTGGCCGACCGATTTCGGGCCTGCGGAGGTTTCGTGGTACTAGTCCATGTGGGACCATCTCCTGATGGCAAAGATGGCTTGCAACCACTCTCAGATACTGTGATGAATCGCCCTGGGGGTCTTCCCGACGGTTGGGATGAAATTGTGCCTCAAATGGGTCCCAAGGCGAGAGACCATGTGGTCCGTAAGCGTCAATGGGGCGCGTTCTACGGAACTGACTTGGATTTGCAGTTGCGTCGTCGCGGCATTGACACCATTGTATTGTGCGGGATAGCGACCCATATTGGAGTGGAAAGTACCGCGCGTGATGCTTATGAGCGGGGCTATCAGCAAGTATTTGTGGAAGATGCGATGTCAGACATGAGTGCCGAGGCACATCGGTTTACCTTGGATAATGTCATGACTCGGATCGGCCGGGTGCGCTCTACCAATGAGATACTAGAGAGTTTAGCCTGATGCTATGGGAGTGACCCTCTCCGAGGACCGCTCCATCGGTGGCAGCGGTCCTAGAGAGATGGGGAGAATTTGGAGACATCTCACTCTGCAACCGGCAACGAATCGAATCAAGATTCCTTGAGAGTCTGGACATGGAGCGCGACACTTGACTGAGGTGTTACCGGAAGCGTTCCAGGAACTATTGGCGGAGGCCATTTTTAATCGGAAGCCAGAGGTACTGGGTGGCATCGTGGGGATTTGATTCATAGCGATAAAGGGCGTTTCCACTTCGTGAATAGGCTAATGGATTCATGGTGTCAAAAGGAATCAGGCGATTCCAATGAAATATTAAGAGACGATGATTTCCCGCCGTTTGGGTTTCTCGATCGCCCCGAGGGCCGATGGATACGGTGCGGATTTTTGAAGTACTGACGGCGACGGCAATCATCGTAAAAGCATGGTGGTTTTCGGCAATTGACATCCACCCAACCGTATGGATAGGTCCGGGGGATTCTTTTCCGAGATAGGTACTGACCGGAGCTCTCCACAGAAACCCGGAGTGATAGGCCATCACAGTCCTTGGGCCACTTGGGGTGTTGAAGAGGATTACCGTTCCACTGGGGGTGTCCATCTGAGCAAACGGCGTGGCTTTATGACCAATGAACGAGTTTGCCCGCGCTGCAGCCAGTGAAGAGAAACGATATCCGGACAGATAGCCAATGAACAAGAGCAGCATGATTAGTCCCCCGATAAATACCAGCCAGCCATTTTTCTTGGTCATGTATGAGTATGCTCCTCCACAAGGTGTACGTAATAAGTGTACTCAATCTGTCAATGGAGACTGACGCGACGCCGACGATCTCGAAAAAATTGATTTGGATCATTAGCGTCCGTTGCGCGCTCACTAAAAGAGAACGTTTGGCTGCAGGAACTGCAGCGTGAATAAGGCCTAGGGATGTTCGGCGCCTCGTGAGGATAGGCGTTTCCTAACGATGTGGAAAAGATCGCCAGTTCGCGTTATGCTAATAGAGCAGGCCAAAATTTCTTTTGAGAAAGTTTGGATTCTCGCTTGCATAGTTCAGAGTAGGGCTCGGGTAGACCGATCGCCATAACTGCAGCATGGTGACTATTGAAAGGAGTGGGACGTATGACCTCAGATAGCATGGAGCAATCGAAGAATTCTGCAACCATTGCAATTTATGAGACGCACGAACTAGCCGATAGAGCAGTCAAAGAACTGCAACAAGCGGGATTTGACATGAATCGACTCTCTATTGTGGGGAAAGGCTATCATACCGAGGAACACCCGGTAGGCTATTATACCGTGGGTGAAAAGATGAAGGTTTGGGGAGGCGTTGGGGCGACTTGGGGAGCAATCTGGGGTGGATTCTGGGGCCTCCTGCTCGGTACCGGTTTCTTCTTAGTTCCCGGAGTTGGCCCGCTATTGGCCGCCGGTCCGTTGGTGGCCATTATTGTAGGCGCACTTGAAGGTGGTGTCGTCGTCGGAGGACTAAGCGCCTTAGGGGCAGCACTCGTCAATATTGGGGTTCCTAAGGATAGCGTGGTCCGCTACGAAAATGCGGTGAAACAAGATAAATATCTCCTCATTGTGCATGGTTCGCCTGACGAAGTCCAAAAAGCGAAGACGCTTTTGGATCAAGTGGAAGCCACAGATAGCGTGGTATTCAACTAATTAGTTGCAAAAACATCGCCATATCGCGTGAGCGGCGTGATGTATCGTGTGGTTCATGCGGGGAGAATACATAGTGTCGGTTCCTCACGAGCTGTAGGAAAGTGGGTTGCATGTGTACCACTCACCCTGAGACCTGCCGCTCAAAATTCAGGCGTCCGGATATAGCCAGCACTATTATCAGGTGGCTTAGAGCGTGTGCTTAGAGCGACGTGATAAGGTTAGTGCTGTTATCTGGACACGGTAACCCACTTTACATGAGGCATTCGCTGAGCTGGCGAATGCCTCATGGGTATTTTTGGTACTTTCTTGATGGGACCTCGGTGTGCGAGCCATACGTGGAAGATGCTTTTCGTTGGAGAAAGAAGAAATTATTGAATCAATCTGACCAACACCAGGAGTGGCTGCTGAACTGGTCGTGTCAATCTCTCGTGTCGGCCTGTTCCATCGTGCACTCCACTACTCAAAAGAAGGTGGGCGGCTCATCCAGTCATGCCAAAGTGTGTAGGCGTCGCTTCCACTCTGGGTGTCATTTGGTACCGGCAAAGGCTGGCGTGGCTTATGACAGTTAAAATGTTATTCCGACTGCCACACCGTTGGATGGACGTCAATGTGGCACATGCATCAGTGGGTTAGGAGGTCACATGATAGGGCGAAATAGTTCACGCTAGCACCACAAACAATAGGCGTGGGGGGTGAGAAAAAAACGCCCTTTGCTTTATCACATTTTAGTGGCTATCGGTTTCCACAGCGATCTGATGATCTCCCGCATATTGGATGCGATCAGATGAGCAGCGAGGGCAGGTTGTCGCTTTTGGCCCCTTGGGCATCAAAAATATTTGATCACAATCAAAGCATTTAAATTCACTCCACTTGGTCATGGAACACCTCCATTTCTTCGATGATGAGAATATCATACGCATTTTATGGCAGCGATAATAGTCCCTAAAAAATAGGCTGGTCTTTAGAATAATTTGGCTCGCCACACGTCACATCGTGTGCGTGCTGGGGGCGTCGCGTTGTTGGTCATCGAGGTAGTGTCGTTCACCAGTAATATCATGCATTTCGCGTATGAAGCATTGTGGCGTCGGAGACAGTATGGGAAAGTGATAACAATCACAAGTTCTCGTTAGGAGGTTCATTCATGGTCGCTCGTCGTCGCTGGACTGCTGAACTGGTCATTGAGAGTATTCTGGATCGCCATCAGAAAAAGTTAGCTCTCAATCCGCAAAGTTTAGAAACTGAGGATAGCGCCCTTTTGGCCGCCGGGCGGCGATATTTTGGTTCCTGGCCGAAGGCCTTGAAGGAGGCCGGGATTAGCATGGCTTTTGTTCACGCGCAGCGTCATCCACGTGGCCATTGGTCGCAAGAGAAGGTGTTAATGGAGATTCGCAAGCATCATCAATTGGGACTTCCGCTGAACGCGCGCGCGATCCAACAGCTGAATAATCGACTGATTTCAGCAGCGACGTACTATTTCGGATCATGGCGCCAAGCGTTGATTCACTCGGGATTTGATCCGGATACCATACAGCGTAACAAGCGACATACCGAAGAGACGATTCGCTCAGAAATCGCGGAGCTTTTGCACCGTAGTTCTGACGTACGCGATATTACCATGCGCCGACACCACCGGCGCCTCTATTGGGCGGCCAGCCAGTATTTTGGTAGCTGGCAAAAGGCTCTGCATGCGGTCCAATACGATGGAGATTCGGAGTGGGGTGAGGATAGTCGAAACGCCAGCGCGCAGAACGTCTAGCCGGCTACTGAGAGGTGACATGGGCTAGTGGGCCTACCGGAGAGGGAGGGAGAAGAGTTCGCATACAAGTCTAGGGCAGATAATGAAGTAGTTTAAATTTTTCTAGACGGTAATAGGATGAATACGGGGATGGTGGGACCACTAGCTGAGGTCCCAGTACCGTTGGTAGAAAGCGACGTCAATAGCATTGTGCCGGGTAATTGCTTGATGGTTTCTTCATGATACTGAAGCGTAGGTGTACCAATGTCTGAGCCGGTTGTCGCCTTTGTTTGAAGAACACAGACGGTAAACGCATCGCATCGGGTGCGGTGGCGTATTAACGATATTGCACTCGCGGGTCGACCAGACTATATGAGACATCCGCCAAGATGCTGCCTAGGATGGTGAGAAACGCGAGGACTAAGGCAATGCTTGCGGCATTCGAAAACATCAGACCGTCAAGCGCAGAAACGAGGCTATTTCCCGCTCCAGGAACGGCATAAATGACTTCGATGGCCACCACCGTATTGAGCATCATGGGCATCGAGAGTCCCACCAGCGTGATGAGAGGAAGGAGTGAGTTTTTTAGGGTATGGTGAGGAATAATGTGATGCTCGGCCACCCCTTTGGCTCGCGCAGTGCGAACATATTGCGTTAGACTAGCGTCGTGAAGCGCCACCCGTAATTGCCGTGACCACGGTCCCATTGTCGAGAGGGCCAAGGTAGTAACGGGAAGCACTTCGTGCCAGGCCCAACTAATAAGTCCGGGATGTATTCGTGGAAATCCTGTCGGGGGAAATAGCGGATAGAGAATGGCAAATAGAAAGAGGAGCAAGCTTCCCATCCAAAATCCCGGAATGGCGCTTAACAGTGCGATGATCAGGGAGAGAATGCGGTCGATGAAGGTGTTATGATAACGCGCCTGCACGCGAGCGACGATGATCGAGAGCAGCAACGCCAACAAAATTCCCATCACCAATAGTTCCACGGTAGGCGGCAGTTCCTTCTTAATGATGGACGCGATTCCGCCGTTTATGAGGATGGCTTTCAGCCAATAGACAAATTGGACTGGAACCGGTTGATTGAGGCCAAGTTTGGCATTGAGTTGAGCAATCTTGGCAGGCGTAGCTTCTTGACCGAGAATGGCTCGAGCGGGACTCGTGGTATCGATGTGCAAAATAAAAAACAGCAGCACGGCAATCGATAAGAGAGCGAGGATTGCTTCGACCAGTCGACGCAATAAAAACTTTGCCATCTAGTGGCCTCCTCCCGCGACGAACATTTCTCGCAATGCTTCGGTTGTTGAATTAATTGAGAGCTGCAAAATGACTAAAGCGGCACCAGGGAATACCATGATCCACCAATAACCGTTCCAAATGGCTTGGGTACTGCTTGCAATCATTCCAGCCCAGTTGGGATCCGGTGGCGGAAGACCAAATCCCAAGAAACTCGCGGTGGCGACCACTAAGACGGCTTGGCTTACTTGGCTGCTCGCGGCAACGATAATCGTACTCCACAAATTAGGGAGCAAATGGCGCCACATAATGCGAGATCCACGCGCACCCATGGATTCCGCCGCCAACACATAATCGCGTTCACGGAGGCTTAAAATATCTGCTCGGACGAGCTTTGCTATCATAGGCCATGAAGTGGCCGTGACGATAATCATCATCGAGATAGCACTTGGTCGCAACATGGCGTCCACCAAGAGGAGTGGGATAAGTTGGGGAATACCTAGCACAACGTCACTGACCCAGGTGATAAGTCGGTCCATAAACCCGCCGCGAAATCCCGCCAAAAGGCCCAGCGCGACACCCCCCAGCGATGCTCCCATTGCAGCGGCTAGCGCCACAATAATCAGCAACCGTCCCCCTAACATCAAGCGACTCAGTTCGTTCCGGCCAAGTTCATCGCCGCCCAGCGGCAGTGCCCGGGACGGGGGATGGCCAATCATCGTGTAATGGATAGTATAAGGGCTCTTGGTATAGATGAAGGGGCCAACAAAGCAAAATGCCACTAGACCGCAGAACACCAGAAGGCCGACCCAGAACTGGGAGTGGCGAATAAGACGATGGGGCCGCGAGTTCGCGACATCAGGATTAGGCGAGGTCATTAGTACGTTGTGCTGAGCCATGATACCCTCATCTTGTCATTAATAGTCTTTTCTATGAATTCGTCATTTGTTGTAATAATCCTTTGTGAAGGTCTCACCCGACAACCACAGACGAAATATCCATGAAAAAAT
>NZ_JBYCKN010000187.1:0-4653 GCF_057473405.1 Sulfobacillus sp. TH-112 | reverse complement strand
TGTGAAGACACTCCACACCATTCATTGCGAAAATGTCAACGAAATCGGACCAGAGGTTCTTTCGGCGCACTGGGACTCCTATCGTGAGGGCGATGCCGTGCTGTTATTGACAGGGCAATATCGATATTGGGGTAGCCCGCAATATTTCGCGCCATTTCCCGTATTGAATGAGGAAGGTGCCGCCTTTCTTCTGTCGCAGAATGTCGGTCTGATCGCAGTGGATGCGCCGTCGGTCGATCCGGTGAGCACAGAAACCTTTCCGGTTCATCACCAGCTTCTCAAAGCGCCGCTATTAATTATCGAAAATCTCGCCTATGACGAAACCCTTCCCGCGATCGCCCGTATCGTGGCACTGCCACTTAAGGTGAAAAACTCCAACGGGGCTCCCGCACGCGTATTCGGATTCCGGGAGTTTTAGTGCGTGGGGAAAAATATCGTGATCACCTGGTTGGTCGCAGTTAATAAACCATAGGTCGCCCATCGGAGATAGAGAATAGTGAGGAGCACACCAATCAACACGCCCTGAGAGTTCATCTTATCCTTTCGTGGGGCTGTCCCACCTCTAGGACATTGACTGGAAAGCAGCCATAAATGAGATTGAATGTGCGTGGGTGTCCCATGCGTGCGCCACGAGGCGCATCGCCTGGCCAAGATCTCCCAAAAAATTTCTTCGAATCTCATAAGCAATGCGTTAATGCGGTCACTATATCAAGGGGTCCTAGGGAACCATAGGGGACGTAGGCTCCGTAGGTAGTGCCGAAGGGCGACGACTTTCAATTCGGATTCATATCCCAAAGAGCGACCCATCGCCGGAGTCATTACGTTTATGTTGTATCATGGAACCATAGAGTTCGAAAAGGACGAGGCCAAGCGGGACCGGAACCTCGAAAAGCATCCTAAGTGATTTTGCGGATGCCGCGGAGCTGTTGCGGAGTTCCCGATCTGAATGGCGTGATGAGCGTCAAGTCTGCTACGGTGAAGATGCCCTGTGAATAGTGACGGTAATCGCGGGGCCGGTGAGCGAGTTTCATCGCGCGGATCGTCATTGTGGTGGACCCACCCATTCGCAGGTTGTTAGGCTGGGGGTGAGAGGGATCGAATTCGTCACTACGGCGTCATTACGCAGGCATGCAACGGGCGTTTTGGGAGCGCCCCGTGTAGATGCTCCGAAACCCCAGAATCTTTGATGTATAAGGATTGTAGCGCATCGAACATCACTCTGGACACCTGAATGCGGTTCTTCTCTTCCTGGGGTCGCAGGTTCGCATCCTGCCGGAGACACCATCATCAAGACGCCCATGCACAGCAAACCATTGCGCATTTTTTATTTCCGCGAGAAACGGCGCATGTGCACCGGCGTCACCACGAGACCAGGACGCGTTCGGAGATGGGTCTCGCTACACCCATGCACATGGTTTGAACAATAAGGTGGGTGATATGGATGGCCAAGGCTTTGCCTCAGAAAGTCGCGGAGGCAGTTTTAAAGAAGTCTTTTTCGCACATTCCGTTGAAACCTGGGGAAACACCACAAGACAATCCGTTATTAGCAGGAACGGCTTGGCTCCACCCCTGAAGACAAAGCCAAAGACTGAAGCCTCGGTTAGCTCCGATCCTCCTAAGCCGTGATAGGGTCGTTTACGACTCTCCTGATCGTGCTCGGCTTTGTGTTGCCTGGTTATATAACCCGTTCGATTGTCGGCCTCCGCGTATACTTGCGCCCCATTGGTGATTTTGAGCTTTTGTTTCAGTCGGTCTGGCTCAGCACATTTTATGTCGTCTTGGGGACGATTGTCACAGTGATTCCTTCGATACATTGGTTGTCGCCGCTTTATATGATTTCCCCAATGGACAAAATCCCGCCGGCTCTCGGATGGAACGCTCTGGCGTCGCTGGGTGTATTATTGGTGGTCAGTGTTCTTATAGGCAGATGGAGTTGGCTTGTGGCGTGGGTTACCACTTATGGGCGCCGACTTCATCCCTATCCCATTTGGTACAATCTTTTTGGAGCCCCCCTGACCACGGAAGGTTCCCCATGGGTACGGGTGGAAATGGACAACGGGAAGGTCATCACGGGCCGCGTGATGGCCTTTGGACTCGATGACCACGACGCAGGTCGCTTGTGTTAATCATGGTAACTATGATTGTCGGCGATAACGACGAGAAACGTCCCCGTGATGAACATTGTTATATTTCCGAGAAAAGCATGCGGAGCCTAAGCGTCAAATATGTCAATCCTGCTCCGACGACAAGCGAGGAACCAGGAAAAGCTTAAACGGATCATCGGTATTATTTCGTGCGCCATACTGCAGCTACATCTAATTTGCGAAAAAGAAACATACATACCCGGTTAAGTCAGGGTGTAGGGATGAGTCTCCACTGAGATTACCTAACAGAAGTTGACTCGGCCCGTAAATGCCGGGTTACCTGGGGACCATTTCGGTCGGACCAGCAAAGCTTGAAAAAAAGGGCTAGGTACAAAATGTGGTTGGATTTTCCCGTTTTTTAGATCAATCCGCTCTCGTCGGCAATCCTGCCTAAGGTTGCAACGGACGTTCCGAGCTACCATGATTTGCATGTCTCACGGGTTGGAAACTCCAGCGGAGAACGCCATGGAGCCTCGGCTCATCGTGTGTCACAACCATCGATGGAAGGCCGGTACCCGTGCACTAAGGCCCCCAATAATCCCTGATTCATCACACGAACTATTGTCAGGAGCACGTCTGGCCAGTCCTCATCTCGGAGACAGGCGCTCGGCACAGCAACCGTGGCCGGTGTCGGCGCGATGCTCGCTGCAAGCCAAACTGTACGATCCGCCAAGACGGCCGAACCCCATCGGCGCTCTCCTGCCACGGGGCACGCTATTTGTAGATGTCGCCTCGTGAGCCGATGGCGTCCACGAAGATAACTTGCTGCTGGTGGTCGATGTGGAAGAGGAGGCGAAACCCACCAACCCGCAACCGATACGCGCCGATCTGTCCTGCCTTAAGAACCCCCGACTCACGCCGCTATTCCAACCATGTTTTGCCCACTACAACGGATGATTCCGGAGCGACTATCAACCAGGTTTTGCACAAAACAGGTTGAATCCCGTGGCATCAGCCAGCGTGAGATCCGTCTTCCGATACGTGCAGTCAGGCGTCGAGTAGATGTTAGTCTATTCCATGGACACCTTGAATTCGCGGATGATATCCTCACTCCCAGTGAGGTAAACTCCATGGCAACAAAATATGATGGAGCATTTAAAGCCCAAGCGGTGCAATTGGTCACGGACCTGAAGAAGCCCATTGTAGAGGTAGCTCGCGATTTAGGAATCCCGGAGACAACGCTCCATCAGTGGTTGAAGCACTCTCGCGAGTATCCCGAAAGGCCCTTTGTCGGCAGTGGCAAACTCCGGCCAGCGGACCAGGAGGTTCACGAGTTGCAGCGGCGGATACGAGATTTGGAAGAGGAGAATGCCATTCTAAAAAAAAAACGATGCGCATCTTCGCCAACGATCAGAAGAAAAATACGCGTTCATTCATGAACACCGCTCCGACTTCCGCTTCGCCGATTGATTATCGGTTATACTATTAGCAGACAAACGACGATTTGAGGGAATGCCGATGGTCACTGAGGAATTAATCAATGGATATGTAAAAAAAATCGTCGACACCGTTGATGCCGATGCTATTATTCTGTTCGGGTCTTATGCCCGGAATCAGGCGTCGTCAGAAAGCGACATTGATTTGTTGGTTCTTTATTCGGGGCGTCGATTACGCGAAGTTCAGCGGAAAGCTTATGTGGCGCTCGCGGGTCGAACTAATGCCGTTGATCTGATTGTGCGGGATCCTGCCGATCTCCGGGAACGCCTGAAGTGGCCCGATCCCTTTGTCGAAAATATTTTAAGAGAAGGCAAGGTTCTCTATGCCAAACCCCATAGTCCAGGAATGGCTTTCTTTCGCCGCTCGTGACCTGGAGGCAGCCCGCGTCCTCAGCCATTTACCAGATCAGGCATCGACAGCCTGTTTTCATGCCCAACAAGCCGCCGAAAAAGCGCTCAAATCTCTTTATGCCGCCGGTGGTCAAACTCCACCGAAAACCCATGATCTTGATGTTTGACGAGACAAAATTTCCGGTGGTAATGATTTATCTTCACTGGCCGAAGCGTGTGCAGTGCTGAGCATGTACTCAGTCGAGTCGCGCTACCCCGGCGCTCATATCCAAGACGATGAAGTATTGCCGGCCATCGCATTCGCCGAAAACATCATCTCCAAGGTAACGACCATCCTACAGCAACTGGACGCATCGCAAGGAACATCAAACGGGTACCACCCAGTTGAACCGAAATCACCCTCCTCCGAATGAAGCGCTATACATTACCACCAACTATCCCAGAGGGGAAGACGGGCGACCCGAGAATGACCCCGGACCGCAGAACCGGAACAGCTGCGGGCCGCCCGGCCCGCACACCAAACGGGGACCTTAGAACTGGAATGGCCCCCGGGCACGGCGGAGGTCGACTTCGGCACGGCAGACGCCTATTGGCAGGCCGGAGATTCCCACCCGATTGAGGTCACATACTTGGTCGTGAGTTTCCCCTTTAGCAATGCGGCATTGCTCCAGTACTTCCCGGGGGAAACGGCCGAGTGCGTCACCCATGGCCTTCAGGCTATG
>NZ_JBYCKN010000186.1:0-16892 GCF_057473405.1 Sulfobacillus sp. TH-112 | reverse complement strand
GCCGGTGTCACGGGCCTCACGGACAATCTTTTCGCGGAATTCCGCGGAATATTGCTGGCTCATGGACAGACACCACTCCTTTAGATGGGGTTATTTTGAGCTTATCCGAGGAGATCGCTTCTGTCATGTTTCCTATGGGGGCTTAAAAGTTAGGTGCCCATGCGGTCTAGCGTTAGTTGGACGTGAGATGCGTAAGAAACTGGGACGGCGGCACAATAGCGACACCACAATGATTGGGATAATCTTGGCCATTGCTGGTGACAATGAACTGTGAGCCAGATTCTAGAGCGACCGCTAACACATGTAAGTCTTTAGGTGATACCTCACCGACGCGCGTGTGAGGGTTCAATCGCCGTGCGGCCCCAGGCGTGACATATCCTTGTTTAACGAGTCAGCGCCCTAGTGATTCATGTTGGACAGCGGTCGTGTTCAGCGTCGTCGGAGGCGCCGGCCGTAGGATCTGGGGATCCCACCAATGATGAAAGAGCGTGGCAAAAAGGGTTTCAATTTGAGTCTCCGATAGCGGCGGGACTTTGCCAAAACCTCGGCGGAGATGGCGTAAGGATTCCGCGATGACACTTTGGGCCAACACCATGGGATAAATTCCAGCAAGGCCTTGGGCAATGACGCTGGCATTCGGTCCCAGCGGATTGCCCACAGCCCCAAGAATGACGGTGGTGTCAAGCGTCGCTCTCATGCTTTCGTTAGGCATCAAACTGGGTTTCCGGGTCTTGTGCCCATGCTTTGCTGACCGCCTCGAGAGCACGGCGGAAGGCGTCGACTTGGTCAAGGTCTTTACGGGCAATACGCCAATGACCACCGGGCGTGCGATAGCCTGGTATGCGGCCTTGTTCACACCACCGCCGAACCGAATCAGGACTGGATCCCAGCAGACGTGCGGCTTCCGTCGGTGTAAGAATGGCCGGAGGCACTAACGTTTGTCGACCCACAGAGGGACGGATAATCAATCGCTGAAGCACCTCACGCGTAGCCATCCGGACCTGTGGATCCGGCAACTGGGTTAATGCGGCATCAATTTCTCCAAAGTGCTCACGAACAATGGCAAGGGCTTTAGTGACATCATGCTGGCTCATAAGCATTCACCTCACAAGTAGTATACCAAAAAGCGCAAACCCCGCAAAAGCCGAAAATATTGTCATGAAAAGCGAGCCTCGAATTCTTGCTGTCGACAGCCACGGTAACACCGTGGCGAACTACAGCGGAATCGCGACCGAGAGTGATAACCATGGCTTGACTGCGGCTCACGCCGGCGTTGCTCGATAGCCTTGGGCAGATCTATGGAGGATTTACCGTTAGAGGCGGACCATGTGGCGTGGTGGGCGACGAAACCCTGCAGCTTTCTTGATAATCTAGAATATCCGCAAGAGGGCCAATGGGGCAAGGATGTTTGCGAAATATTTCTTGACGCCCGGGCGCTTCATCGTGTCGTGGGAGCCACACCGAATGGCTGCGCGAACGGTTGGACTGCGCTGAGCTGTATTGGTCCGATACGGTGCGGAATTACCCGTTAACCGCCACTGAGGGGGTCGATTGGGTCTCCTGTTTCTCTGACTTGGACCGTCAAACGGTCCTTGCAGCTATTTGAACCATATCTTGAAAGGCTTAAATTGACGTCAGGGACCTTGTCCTTGTATAACGGTCAAAGCCACTGGGACAATTTCAATAAGCGTTGAACGCGATGGGCGAAATCTTTACTTCCGTTAACGAATGGCTGTTTCTTACGACAGCGGCGATCAGCCATATTTCAATAATCAACGGCTCATGCGGCAGTACAATAGGAGGAGAGAGTATTGATGTTGGATTTGTTGGTCGTGGGCCCCGTATTTGCTGACATGGTCTTTGCCGGTATTCCGGCACTGCCTCAGCCAGGGCAGGAAATATATTCGAAAGACTTCGCATTAACCGGTGGAGGAGCTTTCATTACCGCTGTGGCGGCAAAACGACTAGGATTGCAGGTGGCCCTCATCACCACATTAGGGGCGGATCCCGTCTCCCAGTTATTAACCACGATGCTCCAAGCCGAAGGGGTTGACACCCGATTAATCAAGACGGTATCGATGCCAGCCAAAAATGTCACCGTATCCATGAATTACGATGGGGATAGGGCGATGCTCTCCTATAGCGATGCCATCGACCATCGCATCTTTGAAGAGCATCTGACTGGAGTATTAGCTACCGTTCGTGCTAACTGGGTGCATCTACCGGCAGTGCCAGCACACGTCTTGATTCCTTCGCTAGCCCACCAGCATGGTGCGAAGGTGTCTTTAGATGTGGGATGGGACGCCGACTGGCTACGGGATCCGGCGTTAAGGGGTATGATTGCCGAGGCTGACCTGTTCCTGCCTAATGCGCTGGAGGCACTCACCATGACAGGCGCTTCAGACGTCGCGAGTGCGTGCGACGAGCTTTCCACTTGGGGATCTACCATCACGGTGGTCACGGATGGCGAGCGGGGGGTGACCTTTAAGGCCATTGGTGGGAAAGTGGAAAGGATATCGGCTCCGCTGCTCGATCAGGTGAAAGACACTACGGGGGCCGGGGACAACTTTTCTGCCGCGATCTTATATGGGTTGATTAAAGGTTATCCCCTAAACGACGCCGTTCGTATCGGCGTCCATTGTGGCAGTGAGTCTGTACGGGGACTCGGGGGAAATGCAACCTCCCCGCATCAAGACGCGCTGCGCGAGTGGATGTTCCGCTCAGGCATGCGTTATTCGTCATAACACTAATAGAACCATCGAGGATGTTTTATACAACCCATCTTTTCTGTGGGAACTAGGTAACGGCAGTTCGAGGAATCTGACCCCGGGGGCAATATAAGGATGTGGCTTCCGGGAGATAACTTGCTGTGGGCGTGAGGCTGTCAACAAATCATCATAACGCGGCCCCACTCTTCTCCATTCCTGTGATCCACCGTGCCTTATATGAAGGGCGCCATAGCGGGCACTGATGGGAAGCCTTTGGTCGTCGAGTTGGAGGGTCGAATTCTACACCCATACGCCGTGTGGGTGTGGCGCACGGCCGGCCATTGAGGTTAATGGCATTGATTTTGCCATGGAATGGAGTCAATTTATGGTCATCAGCTGTCGTTGGTGTACTGAGAAGTAGCGGGGATCTAGAAGTTCCGCCCCCTGTGTTCTCACCGCATTCGCGAATTGCGGTCGGCAGGGGGTTTTCTGGCGCCGTCAATCCGCGAATTCCAGCCCCTTGGGCTGATGTCGGCCCTAAATACCGGTTCGAAATGGGCGGAGCCTCTGATGACGCAAAGTATGGCCAAATGGGTTAGTGCCAATAGGAGGGCATTGCTACGTCGTGACAATCGGTCATCGTGGTCACAAGGTAGGAATACGGTACCTCAGTCAGGTGCCATCGGTACCGTAAGTGACGGAATCAAAGAACCCAGGTGATGAGCCATCTAGACCGTCGTAATCGTCCCCGATTTGTCGCTCCGCGAGCATGGTCAGAAGAAGTTAGAGCACTAAATGAGATTGCCACTACAGCATACGAATGGGGCAGTACCTAGATAACCCGTGCCTCACGACTGATAGCGGTGTGGCGGGCTGTCTCCATCTCACAAGGTGGGGTGGAGGCTCTTACGGATGGACACAGTAATACCGTGGAACATGGAGTGGTATCCCATATTCCACGGTGTTTTGGATTTTCTCGCGAGCTGACACGCCGCCGGCTTCGTGCCCCTAGCATGACCTCCTACGATATTTAGGAAAACCTCGTGACAGAAAAAGGAGCAATCCGCTCTTTGGCAGCCGCATCGAACAGCGAATCGGCGAGCAGTTTTTGGGTGTAGGGACCCATCAAGAGCCCGCCTGCCCCGTGGCCCGTCGCGAGTTGCACCCCGCTCCATCCTGGGATTTCTCCCAAGATTGGCATTTGATCGGGCGACATAGGACGGATACCCACGCGCCACTCGACAATCTCACTGTCATCCAGGACGGGGAGAACGCGGGTCGCTTGGTGCAATACCTCTTTTTGCCCACGGGCTGTCCATTTTGGCACGTAGCCCGAGCCTTTCTCCCGTGTGGCACCGGCGACGACCCGTCCATCGGCAAAGGGCAGAAGATAGTGTCCCTGCATTCCGACAATGGCCGGCCAGGTGGCCGCCTCTTTGTTTTGGGACAGGAGATGCACGATTTGGCCACGCTGCGGTTCCACAGGTACCAAGATACCCAACGGTTCACAGAGCCGTGCGGTCCAGGCTCCACTTGCCAGCATCACCATATCAAAGGTGCGGTATTGTGTTGGCGTGATGACCCCGACTACCCGTGATCCGTTCGTTTGCAGGGCCTCGACGGACGTCTTTTCCCATGCGGCGCCCAATGATTGCGCGGCGCGAAGGAGAGCCGCGGTCATTTGCCTTCCGTCGACGCGCGCAGCCGCATCGTGTAATAGGGCTCCCCGAACGTCGCCCAAACCGGGACAAAGTGTCTTGGCCTCGTCTGGCGTGATGACAGCGACGTGCTCGCTGCGCCCATGATTTCTCTCTAAGATCAAGTCCTGTCGAACGTGAAATCGTTCTATGTCGTCATCGGCCATCGCGACCTCGAGAAGCGAACACGCGCTATAGCCGCAAGCAGCTTCCCCGCCGATCTCCTCGACCAGTTGGGGATAGTAGTGGCCGGCTTCGAGTGCGATCTCGAAATACGAAGGGTGAGGATGGCCGGTCGTTTCTCCAGAAATAATACCGGCGCCAGCGCCAGTGGCCCATCCCTCGCGACCCGGGTCAAAAATGGTTACGTCGGCACCTCGTTTGGCTAAATGATAGGCTAGGGATGCTCCAATAATTCCGGCTCCAATCACAGCAACGCGCATCATCATCATCCTTTCTCTTGCAGGTTAAATCGCTCGAGGCGATAGGGGGTAAGATCGATGCTGGAGGCTTTTTCCTCCAGCCATTCGACGGCCAAGTGGCCGACAACGGGCGCCAAGGTATAGCCGCTATGCATGGCTGCCACCGAGAGCCCCGGCCAGTTCGGAATTGGTCCCAAAATGGGCAATCCGTCTTGCGGCATGACTCGAAGACCAGCAAATGAGCGCACAATCGGGACGGACTGCAGGCTTGGCACCCACTTGATCGCCAGAGCACTCGCGGCCGAGAGATAGGGCAGGGTGACGTCCCGACGCGTTTGGTGTTCTTCGTGGGAATAGCCAATGAGGATTTCTCCGTTGTGCATTTGCCGCATGGCACTTAAGGTGTGATGGATTAAGGGTGCCATGGGCTCGGTCACCAATATTTGTCCACGGACCGCGCGAACCGGAAAGGGTATCCCCAAGGGAGCTAGCAATTCTGGGGTGTCGTTGCCCGCTGCCAGCACCACCTGCTCTCCTTCCCAGAGAGTTCCCAGGTTTCCCGTGACTTGCCATCCTGTCGAGTGCGGTTCAATAGACCTC
This sequence comes from Sulfobacillus sp. TH-112, assembly GCF_057473405.1. Classification (NCBI taxonomy): domain Bacteria; kingdom Bacillati; phylum Bacillota; class Clostridia; order Eubacteriales; family Clostridiales Family XVII. Incertae Sedis; genus Sulfobacillus; species Sulfobacillus sp. TH-112. Next base: position 11,465 of record NZ_JBYCKN010000186.1, on the reverse strand, counting down.
ACCGGCGTTTGAAAGTAAAGAACACCGCCTAAACGTCTCAATCCCTGTAATAGTGCGCGTACTAACGCCATCGGATTGACATTGGCATCATGAGGACTGAAGATGGCCCCTAAGACGCCTGGGCTGAGCGCGGGTTCGATGCGCCGTACTTGCTCTGAATCAAGCCACTCAAGCGTTAATCCGAGTGCGCGCTGTGCTTTGATGAGGGCGTGCGCCTCCGTGCACTCCCGCTCAGTAAAGACGGGATCCAAGCCCCCCGTGGGACTAAATTCGATAGACCCTATCCGATCCTCGAGCTGCGGATAGAGCTCGCGCGATAGGTAACTCAGTTCGGCATAATGATCAGGGCGTTTGCTTTGGACCCATACCCACGCTTGGGTCGATCCTGACGTTCCCCGTAAGCTAAAGCCACGGTCAAACAGTGCGACGTGCCAGCCGGCCCGGGCCGCATGATAGGCGATGCTGGAACCTACCACGCCGGCTCCAATGACAGCGAGTCTCCTTTGTGCCATCCTGATGCTCCTTTGCTACGTCTCGTGGGACGACTCGATCTCATCCGCGGCCAAAATGGCCAGGCGCGCCATCGCAAGAGGACGCACCGGCACTCGTAGTCGCATGGGAGTCCCATTTTTTAGATGTGCCAGAATCGCGTCGCGGCAATAGAGACTTTGGCAATATCCCATGCCTGCGCGCGTCAGGCGTTTAACATCATCTAAGGTGTTGGCGCCCGCGTCGATTGCCGCGAGCACATCCGCCAGATCCACATCTTCACAGGCACAGATAATCAACCGATTCTTGCCTCCTTGAGATCCTTCAGCACACGGGCCATGATGTCCTCTCGGTGCGCTGCTCCCGTGTCACTAACGGCGCGACCGATTGCCCAAATGCGTCCATCGCGCAGGAGAAAGGGGGAGCTATCAGCCCAGGTCGCATCGGGTCCGCGCCAAGCGTGCCATAATTCGAGACTGGGGATGCTCGCTCCTGAAACACCAATCCAGCTAAAGGTTCGGGTATCACGACCTGGTACCGTGATGGTCAACCAACCATCGGGGTCGACGTGAATGCTCGACATCGGTCTCCAGCATTCAAAGAGTGCGTGTGCCTTATCCGCCATCTCTCGCATGGCGCTCTCGTCTTCTGGGCGCACACCTAATACCAGTCCTCCGTCGGGAAGGGGAATATCTTTTTCCTGCAATGCTTGTAGTGCATCGGCCGTCAGTACGCCTGGCAGTCGATGGTTGACTTCGGCGGGAGGCACCACCACGGCCCCGGTCGCCAAAATCACGGCATCGGTTCGAATGTCCCAGGTGGTATCCATCGATACACCGACCAGGCGCATTTTGTCCTTATCCTCGAAGAGTCCCACAATCGCTCCGCATATCATGTCAGTATTGGCTGGCACACGCCAGGGCCGTTCCTCAAAGAGGAGACTCTGCACCCCATGGTGTGTGAGGGTAGTCTGCATCCTACGCCCGGAACGTCCACCACCGACGATCACCACCGGGACATGTAATCGGCTGAGATGGTCTTCTTTAACGGGGACCGCGGTCGGGACACGCGGCCTTTCACCGCGAGCATAGGATTGCACTGTCGCGCCCGTACTGGCGGGCTGGAAACACAGGACACGATTGGGCAGGCCATCCACCAAGGCGCGACAACTCCCACAGCGACCAATACCGCAATAGAGGCCCTCGGGTCGCCCCATGCTATAGCTGTGGCGCCATACCCGAACGCCTTCGCGAAATAATGCGTCTGCCATCGTGTCGCCGGGTCGAAAAGGGATGGCGCGTCCGTCGAAATTAAAGGTGTTTGTCATGCTGACCGTCCCTGACGTGATTCACATACTGGCGCACCTGATTTTGCACACCGTCTAAGGTGGTTCGGACAGCCTCCGCGGCCCCATCGGCATCATGTTGTCGGAGGTGCCTTAATACGGTGCGATGATTGTCGAGACTAGCGTTTCCCATCCCCATCATCTGGCTAAGATTCGGTAGGCTCTCGAGAAAGCGCTCGATGACCATGGCGTGCACACTGGTCAAAATCGGATTGCCGCTTGCTCTCACTAAATGGCGATGGAAATCCAAGTCGATCGCGAGCATATTAGGCAATTTCTCCGTCACGGCAATGGCGAGCTGTCGAATGTCTTCTTCGAGGATAGCGAGATCGTCTGCTGACGCCCGTATCGCGGCGTAGCGCGCGCCGCTGGCTTCAAGCGCAATCCGTGCCTCATATAGATGATCAACGGTTTCTTCTCGAAAATCGGAAAGCCAGCGCAATTCGGCCAGCCGTGCTTGAACGTCTCCAGCAATCACCGTTCCCGAGCGGGAACGGGATACAACGCCCATGGTCACCAACTGCGCAATCGCTTCTCGCACGGTGCTTCGACCCACTCCAAGCACCTTGGTGAGTTCCAGTTCCGAGGGGAGCGGGGCATTCGCTTGCAGTTCTTTGGAATCAATCAGTTGAAGGATGCGCTGGAACACTTCATCCGTTAGACTTTGACGAGCAATAGGAGTCCATACCATATGATCCACCTCACAGGCTAAGAGGACTCCTTTTGCTGAGTCCTCTTAGACAAATTATATCTCTAGTAACTCCACAAATTGGGATAGATCATCCCCGAGACCAAATTCTGTGTACTGCGTGGCCCCTTGAGTCCCTTGATATGCGCATAGAGTGCGGCTGCATAAGGCATGTAGAGCACCGGTAATTGCTGGCTTGCGTACTTTTCGTATTGATAGAGCGTGGTTAGCGCCGAGGCGGTACTTGGGAAGGCGGTATACCCCGCCTCGATTTTCGCCGTCATGGTGGGATTATTATAGCCACCCGTATTGAGCGGGGAGGTCGGAGTAAAAAGAGCTCCGCCATTGGGATAATAGTCCGGCACATATTGCCAAGTACTTAACCCCAGCCAATACATGGTCCACTGGCTCGGCGTTTCGGCGAGCATCTGATTAATTTCCATCGGTTTGAGGTTCACTTGAATCCCTTCTGTCGCCCAGGCGGCTTTAAGGACTTGTGCCACATTGGCCGCGGTGGTACTGCCCGAGGGATATTGAAACGTAAACGCCAGTGCTTGCCCGTTTTTTGTCAGCACCCCATGGTAAAAGGCCCATCCGTGGGACTCTAATAAGGCTTTTCCGGTACTGGGACTATAGGGATAGGTCTGCGTGGCAAGCGCTGGGTCATAGTACGAGGTGGCCGGTTTGGATGGGACGGGTCCGTTAAGTGGGATCCCTTGGCCATGAAAGAGCGACTGAATGATCCCGTTTTGATCGATCCCTTCTTCGAGCGCTTGACGCACATAGAGATTTTGCATGACCGTTCCTAAGGGGGCTTTCGGACTAAAATTCATATTGATGAAACTGGCGCCCCACACATAGTTGCTCCAGACGATATCGTGCGTCAGTTCCTGACGCGACGTATAGAGCGACATGGGAAGATATCCTACGTCAATTGCTCCGGATTTCAATCCCGTAAACTCACTTTCGGGAGAGGTCTCGTAAGCAAACACGACCTGTGAAATACTGGGCTTCTTCCCCCAGAAGTCCTTATTTTCTTGATAGACCCACTCCGAATTGGGAGTATAGCTCTTGAATTCATACGGGCCATCCACCACTTTATAGAGTGCGCTTGTGGGGGTATTGGCGACGGACTCAATAAACTTCAATTCTTTGACAGGATTAGTCGGATCTTTGTCCCACACGAAGGCCGGAGCCGGTACCAATTGGCCGAGCCCGTTGCGAATAAACCACTCTTGGTTCACCGGCTTAGTCAGGGTGATGAGAACCTTATGCGTGCCTTCCGCGGTGACGCTTTTCCAATCGCTCGGCACACCTCCGGATCCCGCACCGCCATACGCCCACGGGAGGTTCTTTTGTCCCGAACTGCCCCACTGAATAATATGCCAGGTAAACACCACGTCTTGCGCCGTGACGGGGCGCCCGTCCGACCAGTGTGCGCTTGGCTTGAGAGTGACCGTAAATTGTGTTGCCGCTTTGTTCCATGTCACACTGGAGGCGAGCGAATCTTGATAGTTAATTTGGTTATTGGCGCTCAGCGCAATGAGCGGTAAATAGGCCAGTGTATTCACTTCGTAATTGGTGATGGTAAAAGTGGTCGTCGACCCAATAGGGAAAAACCAATTGGGGGAGGTGTCGGCTTGGAGTGCCACCACGACGCTCGAGGGCGTTTTGGAGCTCGCGCTTGCAGATGGCGTGCCACATCCCGCTAACCCTACCAACAATAATCCGGCGCCTGCAATAACGCCCATCTGTCGAGTACTGGAACCCGCCATACGAATTTCTCTCCTCTCCTTGCGTCCGTGCATCCCCTGCAAACAGCGAAATGATCTGCTTGTCTGACAATCAGACTTCGATACTCTCTAGTAAATTCCTGCTTTAACGTAATAAATATTTCGACAACTCGCGGATGTCGCTTTCGGTTTCATTTTCGAGTCTGGCACGCACGGTTTCGATGTGATCAGCGATATCGTGACAAACATGTCCCGACGTTCGGACGGAAGTCCCTGTTAGAGCAGACGGCTTGTAGCGAACTTTTTGCCGTCAATGCACGACATCGCAAGAAACCGATGTTTGCAAATACCACAAGATATGCTTCTGGTCGTGTCGATATAGGCAGCCGACGTGGTGTAGTTGTCCGGGTACTTGGTGGGCACTTTCAACCGTTCCATCCATCCTTTTAGGCCGCTTTGGTAGGCATTGATGTTTTGGGTATGATACACGCCACGTGAAGGTTCTCCTTTGTTCTGGTTGAAGCGATGTGTTGGATGCCCGCTGATTTTGTGACGGTCTTGAAGCCACGATAAGCATCGGTGCATAAAAACGTATCCTGACTGAGAACAGGCAAAATTTGACGTGCACGATCTTTAGCTTTCATACTCGTAATAACCAAAGAGACTGTACGTGCTGTGCGATTACGCAAGACCATCACAGGTACCTGTTCCTTACTGCGACCACGCTTATGTTCCTCGTTATCATGCTTGCGTGGATAGCGTCGAAACGCTTTGTAGAACTCACCACGGCGAGCGTCAGGATCTTTCTTGGTTTTTAAGCAACTGCCATTGTAGGACTTGCGGCAGAATGTTTCGTCGGCTTCTACAACACCCGACAAAATGGTCGCCGTGGGGACGCAGTGGACACAGCGACGCCACGTTCGTCTGCAATGCGTCGGCGCGAATAACCGTGACGCATGCAACGAGCGACCGCACTCCGCATGTCTGAGGACTTTTTCACATGTGCCAATGGTGAACCTGTCAAATCCGTGAATGTCCTCCGACAACTCTTGCGGAGATACCGTTGACCGTCATTTGCTTTACCGTGACGAATGGTGGATTTGCTCGTGGCGGCGTGGACAAGCCGCGCCACTTCGGAAGTGTGCTTCTCGAAGGTGCTTGATGTGCGAGGCTCTGTCTCTCCATAAGTTTCTAATTTTCCAGCATACTACCAGTATGGTCAAGAAAATAACAGTTAAAGCGAACAGCGCGTTAGCTTATGCTACATTTATATACAAATCACGGCAATAAAGATGCTCTCAGTGATGCCCGACGTAGCAACCAAAGAGCGGTGGTGCAAGGCGAGGTGATGGATTGATGACTTATAGGGTGACGCTCCGGGAACTTTTGGATAGCATGGATGTTTCCGTGAAGCCGGTCCATCCATCCTTGGGGTTAGATCGCGTTTTTACTCATATTGACTTTCTTTCGGGTCACCCGGGGAACTCTCGCTCGAATGATACGCTTTGGATATATAGCAATTTGGCTGAAAATAACGTATCTGTGCTAGATGCATGGATTCTAAGTCTAGCCGACCAAGGGGCACCCGGTTTAGTCGTCGTAAGCCAAACGCTCAGCGATGCGAATCGCCTGTTGTCGGACCGCTTGGGACTTCCTCTGATGACCGTAACACCAACCGATTTGGGCTCCTTCCTCCGTCAAGGGTTCCGATTATTAATGTCAAACGAGGCGCGCGCGATGGAAGAAGAATTGCAGCTTTTATCCGATACGCTTTTAACGTGGCAGAACAACACGACATTGGAAGGATTTCAAAGGGGACTAGCGGCCTACGGCATTCGTGTGGAAAGGCACCTCAGCGGAGGTTCAGCCGCTGCTCGAACGCTCGGATGGGGCCGCGGTAGTGGCGAACGTTTTGCCATTAGCGTCCCCATAGAGTCGGATCGGCTTCTACATCTTGTAGAGATGACCTTGGCGGTACTTCTGGACCGTGATGCGGCCGAAATTGAATCAATACTGCGACATCGCTCTGAATTTTTGCTGGAGCTTTTAGTTGATCCGCGAGTGCCAACTGGGTCCGTAATTCGAGCCGCCACTCGTTATAATTTAGATCTCGGTCGCATCCATACAGCATTCATCTGGGACGTGGACAACTTTGCCCAGTATACGGTTGCAGCAGGCACAGAGCAACGCATTCTTAGAACGAAGGGCGCGTTGTTGGACGCACTCGAATTGGCGGCTAAGCAAGTCTTCAGTCACGGCATGGTACTCCCTCACTCGGACGAATTTGTCATGATTGTGGAAGGGCGTGAGCGATTAACGCCGGAGCGAGCACTCGTTGGCGCCAAGACTGTGATGGAGCAATTACGACCGGTCTTAGCACAGTGTGGCGTAGCAGGACTTACGTGCGGAATTGGATTCCCGTATGACGGCCCAGAGGGTCTTCGTAAAAGCTTCGAGGAAGCCCACGAGGCACTCACGGTGGGACGAGCGCGATATGGCTTTGGGACAATTGCTCATTTTAAAGATCTGGGTATTGATCGATTCTTATATGGATGGTTGGATTCACCCCGATCTCGTCAACTAGCTCAAGGACTCTTAAATCCCATATTAGGTGAGCCCAATCGCGATGAGCTCCTAGACACCCTACGCGTGTACTTGGAGTGCATGGGGCGGCGGTCTCAGGCCGCCCAAACGCTTCACATTCACCGAAATACGCTTTCCTACCGTATTCAACACCTAGAACAACTATTGAAGCTTGACCTCAATGACGCTGCTGCTCAACTCGTTCTACAGTTAGCTCTAAAGGCGCATCCCGAAATGCACTAAAACTCCTGCGAAATCTTGTGCAACTTGTTGCAAGAATTTTTCCTCATTGCATGGAATTAGTTTCACCGGGAGGAGGAGGGAAGATGCAATCAGCAGAAGACTATCCATTAAGTCGTGTTCCAGAGAACGCACGCTACGGGTGGTTCTCAGTGGCTGTGCAGCGTTTTGGACAATTGTCCGCGCTTTCCCAGTTTCTGTTGGGAGCTACGCTGGGGTTTGGAATGTCGTTTTGGTCGGCGTTTTGGGCGCTGACCTTAGGAGCAGTGGTTCTTGAAATCGTATCTATTATCATTGGTATTGCCGGTCAGCGTGAAGGAATGTCGACTTCGGTGTTGGCTCGCTGGTCAGGATTTGGTCGGTATGGGTCAGCCATCATTGGCCTAGTAATAGCCATCAGCTTGGTGGGCTGGTTTGGCATTCAAAATGCGGTATTTGCTGCCGGGCTCCAACAACTCATCGGAGGCCCGCCGTTGTGGCTATGGTCCATTCTGGCAGGGGTCGCAGTCATTGCGATTGTAACTTATGGCTTTTTGTCTATGGGGTGGACCGCGTATGTGGCTGTGCCGCTTTTCCTCATTCTCTCAGGATGGGCCATTATTGTCGGCCTCAGCCACCATTCTCTACACCATCTTGTTGCCATGCTGCCGCCGGGTCCGCACTTGTCGCTCAGCGCTGGAACTACCTTGGTGGCAGGAGGTTTTATTGTCGGCGCCGTCATTACGTCAGATATGACACGCTTTAATCGCCGTCCGGGCGATGTGGTAAAGCAGACGGTACTGGGGATCACTCTGGGAGAATATGCTATTGGATTGGTTGGGGTTTTACTAGCGCACGCAGTCAGGAGTTCCAATGTCGTAGACATTGTGTATTCGACATCCGGTTTTATTGGCACAATCATTTTGATTGTCGCGACGCTCAAGATTAATGACTGGAACCTGTACTCCTCGACACTGGGGATTGTCAATGCGATCGACACACTATTCGGTAAAAAGGTCTCCCGGATGCGCACAACGTTGGTTATTGGTGGTATTGGGACACTTCTGGCGGCTGGGGGTATTCTACAGCACTTCGAAGGCTTTCTTACCATTTTAGGCGTCGCGATTCCTCCGATTGCGGGGATTATGCTCACCGATTATTGGCTCTTGAAGCGATCACGCAGCCAGTTGGAACGAAGTCGCGCTCAAGGCACGCTTCCTACCACGATGGAAGCGATCAATTGGCCCATGATCGTGGCATGGCTGGGATCATTTGGCATTGGCTACTTTGTTCATTGGGGAATTCAGTCCATTAATGCTCTGGTGGCGTCCATTGTGCTGTATTGGGTTTTCTCACAGTTGAGGCACATCATGGTTCAAGAACCTACGCAGGCATCGGAGGAGACGGCATGACGGAAATTGGATTGGACGAGTTAGCAGATTTGGCCGTTGGAGCCACATTGCTTGGCACTGGGGGTGGTGGAGACCCCTATATTGGACGACTGATGGCCGAAGCAGCCATCAGTCGTTATGGGCCAGTGCAGGTGATTTCTACTGACGCATTGTCTGAGGATGGGCTGGTCGTGCCTGCGGCGATGATGGGTGCACCGACAGTGATGGTCGAAAAAATTCCCAATGGCCGGGAGGTCGAGACGGCGGTTTGCAAGTTGGAGAAAATTTTAGATAAGACGGCAGTGGCCATCATGACCATTGAAGCTGGGGGCATCAATTCCATGATCCCATTGGCGGTCGCTGCAAAGATGCACTTGCCGGTGGTGGATGGGGACAGCATGGGACGGGCCTTTCCGGAATTGCAAATGACTTCGTTTCATGTGCACGGCATCGATGCGACGCCGATGGTGCTGGTGGATGAAAAGGGAAACAATCTTGTGATTGACGCTATCGACAATGCGTGGACGGAACGGTTGGCCCGCACGGCCACGGTTGCGGTTGGAGGTGCTTCAATTATTGCACTTTATCCCCTGACGGGAAGGGAGGCGAAGCGCTCGATAGTCCGCGGGACATTGACTAAAGCGATCTCCATTGGACATCTACTCGGACGAAGTCACATGGAATGGGCAGAGAAGTGGGAGATTCTGAAGACCTCGCACGGTGCAGTCGAGATTTTTGCCGGCAAAGTGGTGGATGTGGAGCGACGGAGTGGAGACGGGTTTGCTCGAGGGACTCTATCGTGCGTAGGGCTTGATCACTACCGCGACCAAATTCTGCGGGTGGAGTTCCAAAACGAGAATCTCATCGCCCTTCGTGATGGACGGGTTGTGGCTACCGTGCCAGACCTTATTTGCGTCGTTGATCGGGAGACGCTAATGCCGATTACCACAGAAGGGTTAACGTATGGTCAACGGGTGGCGGTGCTTGGATTGCCATGTGACCCAGTGTGGAGGTCTCCTAAAGGTCTTGAAACGGTAGGACCTCGATATTTTGGCTATGACCTTGAGCCAGTTCCGTTGGACAAGAATTTTGAGACAGTGAATGCAGCAATGACGAACGGGGGATTGGCATGAAATATCGATTAGGTGTGGATGTCGGTGGTACCAACACGGACGCGGTTATTTTAACTGCCGATGACCATGTGGTGGCGATGACCAAAACGCCCGTGACTGCAGATGTGGCGACGTCTATTCGGCATGCTGCCGAAATTGTCTTAAAGGAGTCTGGATTGTCTCCTTCGGCTATTTCCCATGCGATGCTGGGAACAACCCAAGTGACCAACGCTATTATTGAGAGGCAAAGACTGAATCGGGTCGGACTTATTCGAATTGGGGCACCGGCGACGCTCGCGGTGCCTCCGTTAACGGGATGGCCGACGACTTTAAAGACGGTGGTTGAACATGGAAGTGTGATGGTGCGAGGCGGACATGAATTTGACGGACGCACTATGGGGCCCTTGGATTTGGACGCTGTCCGCCGTTTTTTGGACGCCGAGGCTCCGGCAATCGCCGCCGTGTCTGTAACCGCCGTGTTTGCTCCGGTGAATGCCGATCATGAACTTCGAGTTCGCGATCTGATTAACGCTGAATATCCACACTTATCCGTCTCCCTGTCACATGAGATTGGATCAGTGGGTCTTTTGGAGCGGGAGAATGCGACGGTATTAAATGCTGCTGTGACGAAAGTGGCGTCTGTGGCGGCCACCGCATTTGAAAATGCGTTGCGTGAACTCGGGATCAATGCGTCACTCTACTTTGCCCAAAACGACGGGACACTGATGGCGATGGATTACGCTCTTCGCTATCCGATTTTGACCGTCGCCTGTGGTCCGACGAATTCCATGCGGGGTGCCGCGCATTTGGCTAAGTTAGAAGATGCAATCATTATTGACGTGGGGGGGACGTCCGCAGACATTGGTATGCTCCGTGGCGGCTTTCCTCGACAGTCGTCGCTCGCCGTTGAAGTTGGTGGGGTCAGAACGAACTTCCGCATGCCGGATCTGATTGCTTTGGGACTTGGGGGCGGATCCCGAGTGCGCTCTTCAAATGGGAAAGTTTCGGTGGGGCCGGATAGTGTCGGCTATCGGATTGTAGAAGAAGCTCAGGTATTTGGCGGGGAGGTCCTCACTTTCACAGATGTAGCGGTAGCACAGGGTATGGCCGAGATTGGCCATCGCAGTCCCACGGTTCATGCGGAGTTGAGCCGCGCTGCGTATGCCGAAGCGATTCGGATGGTGGAAGAAGGGATTGATCGGATTAAAACGAGCGCGGAACCAGTACCGCTGCTGGCTGTGGGAGGAGGAAGCGCTTTACTTCCCGACAAATTAGTGGGGGTCTCGGAGGTCATTCGCCCCCCTCACTTCAATGTCGCCAATGCCATTGGTGCCGCCATTGCGCAGGTATCGGGTCGGGTGGATCGGATTTATGCGATGACCGGGAAGTCTCGTGAAGATGTGATGAGCGAAGCGATAGCCACCGCTAAAGCCGAGGCAGTAAGAGCTGGCGCCGACTTTTCTACCCTCGACGTCATAGAGGTCGAAGAAATCCCCTTGGCCTATTTGCCGTCTAATGCCTCCCGTGTTCGAGTCACCGTTGCTGGTCAACTGGCGGGTGAAGCCATATGAGTTGGCAGATTGGTGTCCAAGACCTGGACGCGTTGGCTGTTGGTGCCGCCATTCTCGGTACAGGCGGAGGAGGAGATCCCTATATTGGCCAAATTATGGTCGAGGCCGCTATGGCCAAGAATGGTCCGGTGACGGTCTACACGGTGGATGAATTGGCCGATGACGAGCGGGTCATCGCTATCGCAGGAATGGGGGCACCCACGGTGCTGTTTGAGAAGCCGCCTCGGGGCACCGAACCGCTGGAGGCGTTTCAACGATTGGCCGAATACTTAGGCGTGCCCAATGCGTTGCCGTGTCCGATTGAGGCTGGAGGAATTAATAGCATGGTGCCGCT